>CAIXDS010000116.1 GCA_903918195.1 uncultured Acetobacteraceae bacterium
CGGGAATGCGCGGCGCGGTTGCCATGCACCGATAGAATCCCAACCATGAAACAATTGGAATCCCCCCCGTCCACTTTCTAAATTTCCCTCCCAATCAGCCTCGCTACCGGTTTTTGGTCATTCACTACTACTGCCGTGACGTCACCCTGGGTGAGGATGCTTCGCGCATTCGCATCAACCCCGGCGTGTTCGCCAGGCTGCGCAGCTTTGCCTTCAACATCCTCAAGGCCAACCGGATCGGAAGTCTGGCCCAGGACCGCCAGCGCGCCTCCTTCGGCGGAGTCAACTAGATCCTAAAAATGCTCCGCATCCATTGGCGTTGAACAGCCCTGGATAGAGGCCGGCCTCTCGCCACAGGCCCTTGCCCGCGTGCAGCGTGAGCAGCCGCAGCCCGTTGCGTAAATATTCGTATTTGCAACGCGAACCGGCCCCCAGCAGCCCTGTGCAGTTGCGCATTGCGTAGACTAATTGTATAAACGAAACATAACGCAACGGGTTTATGCAAGGAGGCTGCAGTGCTGCTGGGCTACGCAAGGGTCTCAACCGAGGATCAGGACACCACCGCGCAGGTGAATGCGCTAACCGCTGCCCGGCGCCGGGCGCATCTTCACTGAACACGCCTCAGGTGGTCGCTGGGACCGGCCGGAACTTCACCGGGTGCTGGATCAAGTCCGCGCTGGCGATGTGCTGCTGGTCTGGAAACTGGACCGGCTGTCTCGTTCACTCAAGGACCTTCTCCGTATAATAGAGCGCCTGGACGCAGTCGGAGCCGGGTTCCGGTCCCTGACCGAGGCCATCGACACCACGCTGCCGGCCGGGCGCATGATGATGCAGATGCTGGGGGCGTTCGCTGAGTTCGAGCGGGCTATGATGCGTGAGCGCACACGTGCCGGGCTGGCAGCGGCTGCTGCACAGGGCCGGCGTGGCGGCCGGTGTCCGAAACTTACGGCAGTGCAGCGTGACGAAGTGGTGGATATGGTGAGCAGCGGCCGGCGCACAGGTGCCGAGGCAGCGCGCTTGTTCGGGGTGAACCCGGCCACGATCAGCCGGGTCCTGTCCTCCGTCCGTCATATGAGCCTGAGCGCGCAAAGAGAGGTCAATTCCCCAGCAATCTGATCACGGTATGTGATGGGCGCTGCGTCGTCGCCCTCACCGAGCGTGACCAGCGCGGATCCTGGCTGCACGAAGACTGGTGCGCCGAACACTGCCGTCGCGTGCGGCTGGTTCGATGGGAGGGTGCCGGTCAGCCCTGCGGTGGGTCTGGGCTGATCAGGGCGGCGTATCGGCGCCTGGTGGGTCGAGCCGATCGACGAGCCTGTGGAAGACGGCTTCGAATTCTGGATCGTAGTCATCGGGGTGGTCGCGGATGACGGCGATGGCGCGGCGGTAGTGCTCGGCTGCCTGGCGATGATCGCCGCGGGCCTCGCAGACCATGCCGAGCCGGTCATAGCCGTCATGGACGTCGGGGAAGCGGGCGAGCAGGTCGTGGGCGGCCTTCTCGGCCTCATCGAGCTTGCCGGCGCGGACAAGGCCGACCACGGCGTTGGACGCCTCGGTCAGCTCATCAACGCCCCGGTCGCCCTGCTGGAACAAATTGACGAATTTTGGCCGGCGTGCTGGTGCTGCGACAGGCTGGGCGGCGCGTGCGGTGGCCGCGGCGGCTTCGTCGCGGGCGAGGCAGCACTGCTTGTACTTCTTGCCGCTGCCGCAGGGACAGGGATCATTCCGTCCGGTCTTGGCCATCTCGCCAACATCATGGAAAAGGATGTGACTCTTGTACCAAGCCCTGCAGCACGACGCCAGATTCCATCAGCAATTGCTCGACTTCGATCGCGAC
>CAIXDS010000117.1 GCA_903918195.1 uncultured Acetobacteraceae bacterium
ACGTCGCCGGCTACAATCTCGGCCTGATTATGCGCCTCCTGACCGGAGCCGGGACGCCCCGGCAACTCCGGGACGCCGCTTCGGCCTGGATCGGCGCCGTTGCCACACCAAACGGCGGCCTGATCTTCCTGTTCATCGTTACCTGCGATGAAGCAGGCCGCGCTTCTCGTCGTCAGCCTTCAGCCTGACCCGTGCGGATGAAAGACCACTTCTTCAACGGGCTGGTATGTGTTGCTGTTCGCCATCCTCGCCATCGTGACCGGCAGCAACTCATACCGGGGCATCGTCACCTTCATCGACGTGCACCGCCGCCGGCTGAATGAGGTATTCGGCCCGAAATGGCGACGTGCTCCGGCGCACACCGCCATCCGCTATATCCTGCAGGGCCTCGATCCGGCCGCGGTCGAAGCAGTCTTCCGCCGCCATGCGGCGCAACTGCAGGCTGCGCGCGCAACGGTGGGACAAGGCAGCATCGCCCTGGACGGCAAGACGCTGCGCGGCAGCTTCGACAACTTTCATGACCGCGCCGCCGCCCAGGTGTTGAGTGCCTTCGCGACCGACACCGCGCTGGTGCTCGCCCATGTCGACATCGACGAGAAGTCCAACGAAATTCCGGCCGCGCAGGCACTGCTCGCCAAACCCGGCGTTGCCGCCGGCGCCATCGTCACGCTCGATGCGCTGCATTGCCAAAAAAACTGTTCGAGATCGCCAGCGACGCCAACATTACCCTGATCGTTCAGGTCAAGGACAACCAGCCGACCCTGCACCAGCAGGCCCAGGAGATCAGCGCGACCACCGCTTCGCTCAGTTCCGCGTGCAGCCACGACAAGGGCCGCAATCGCGACGAAAGGCGTGTCGTCACCATCTTCGATCCCGCCGACAAGCTGGCCGGCACCGACTGGCATTCCCACGTCGCTGCCGTTATCCGTGTCGAGCGTGATGTCTACACCCGCAACAGCAAGACCGGCCTGCTGTCTCATTCTTCCGAGACTGCCTTCTATGTCGCCAACGCGCCCATCACCGCCACCCGTGCCGCCGAGGCTATCCGTGCGCACTGGGGCGTCGAAACCACCTCGCACGACAGCCGGGACGTCACCATGGGCGAGGACCGCTCGCGCATCCGATCCAATCCAGCCGTGTTCGCCCGCGCGCGCAGCTTCGCCTTCAACATCCTAAAGGCAAACCAGACCAGCACGCTCAGCCAGGACCGCTACCGCGCCTGCCTCGCCGGCTTCGATAACCTCTTCAAACTATTCGGCGTGAGATAGAGTTGAACAGCCTTGGGGCCCCTACGGGGCACTTGGCGGCGCAGCGTTGATCACGGCGAGATGAACCGCCGCCCTTCCTCGCCTCGCCGCCAGAAAACGTTTGGCCACGACCTCAGCGTCGTTTTTGACCGCGCCAATTCAAACACCCTGCTATCCGGCGGTTAACCAGCCAACCCTTCCGCTTGCTGCCTCCCGAACCCTCTGCAGAACTCGGGAAGCGGTAGCCGGAAAACTATCACGCACCGTGCAACCGATCCCTGCAAACAGCGCGATCGTGGTCAATAACGCTGAACATGCTACCTCTATCGTATCAGATCCGATGATACCCAATCCCGCCGAGTGCTCCAAGGAACCAGAGGACAACGAAAACTATTAGAATAAGGCCGAGCACACCGCCGAGACCGCCCACTCCGTAGCGGTTGTAGCCATAGTAGCCACCGCCGCCCCCGAGAAGCACGATCAGCAGGACGATAACAAGAATTGTACCCATGGTGCACCTTTACTGTTTCTTTGACCTGTTGCCGTCGTCATGTGCAAACGGCAGGCGTTTCGAATTCGACCGCCACCAAGTCGATCACACCAGGGGCCGCCGCATTCCATCTGCCCAAAATGCGCAGATGGTTGACCGATGCCCCTTCGCGCGATCGGCCGAAACCGTTCTTCATCCTGCACCAACGGCGGATTTCGCGCCCGCCATTGGTGCCACGGCGAACTCCCCGGATCTTCAATCAGCGCTTGATGATTGAAATCTTGGTTCCCTCGATGGAAACGCCAGCCATCAGTCCCTGCTGGCTGAATACGAACGCGTAAGCATCATCCTTCAGGGTCGACGTCGACAGGTTCTTGGCGACACCCTCGTCCACAAAGACGACAGTAGGCCCAACGCCGATCTCCCATCCCTTCGACGTGCGGAGGTAATCCACGGCTTTCTCCGTCATCAAAAACACTGCGTATCCGTACGATTGGGCGCCCCCCTGGACGCCCCAGGATGCGGTAACGGAATTGTAGTAGCCGTCGACCTTTGAGCCCTGCTTCAGCTCCCCTTCCCCATAGGCGCCACCAAACACCAGCCCAGCTTTGACGACGTTGGGGAAGACCAGCACGGCGGCCGCTTTTTTTGACAAGGCCTCCGCGAAGGGATTGGCTTTGTAAAGCGTCTGCAAAGCCTGGTCAGCGCTTTGATCGAGATCCTCGGCGGTCGCCGCGGTCGCGCGGTCGAACGGACTTGCCGAAATCCATCCGCTCAGGGCGAGCGACGTCGCCAGAAGGATAGCGCGGGCGGTTGTCATCTCGTGTGCTCCTATTTTCAGTGCCGCATCGAGATGGTACCAGTTGACCGCGCTGAACCGGGAGCCTCGGAAACTACTCACGATCACCAATTGTGATCTACGCGCCGGAAGGGTTACATGAGGTTCACGTTCGGCGTGATCTGCTATCCGTAGGAAGGGACTTCCGCATTTCAGGGCGGCGCGTTAGGTGGAATTTTCACCAGCGTTCAGATTGCGTGCCGAATCACGACCGCTTGGTCCGCTACAAACTATCGTGCCAGACAATGGGCACGCGCAGTATGCAATTGTTCATTCTCTTCGATCTTGCGTGCCACCATAGAGCAGGCATATACGCCCTTGCTGCCAACAGCGGGCACCAAAATCACCCACCTGCTGTTTGTCGAACTCCCATCATTGGAAGTCCATGTTGAGCGTGCGGCCCATTGGCGCCATTCGCAGCAGCGGCCAGCGCCAGACGCGCAAGCGCCGGCAGCGACTTCGATCCAGTCTTCCGAATGATCGCAGCCCGATGGTTTTCAACCGTGCGCTGGCTGATTCCGAGGTCCGCAGCGATATTCTTGCTGGGCTGCCCGGCGAGCACGCGCTCCATGATCTCCTGCTGTCTCGGCGTGAGGCTGGCGACGTGAGCGGCCGCCGCTTCCCGCCTGGTGGTCAGAATGCTTGAATCGCGCGCCACGTCGAGCGCGTGCTCGACGCTGGCAAGCAACTCGCCGCGGCTCACCGGCTTCTCGATGAAGTCTGACGCGCCCGCTTTCACGGTATCATGTAGTAGCTGCCACCAGTAGACGGTTCGGTTGCGGAAGCATGCCGTCTACCATCTCTTTCGTTGGCTTTCAGAAGGGGAGCGGGGATGGCCGAGCTGCATGTGATCGCCACGTTGCGTGAAAAGCGATCGGCACTGGCCGGGA
>CAIXDS010000118.1 GCA_903918195.1 uncultured Acetobacteraceae bacterium
CGTCCGCGCCGCACTCTTCATGGCCGCTTGGGTCGGCACACGCTGCAACCCAGTCCTCAAAGACTTCTATCAACGCCTCATCGCCGCAGGAAAACCTCGAAAGGTCGCACTCGTCGCCTGCATGCGTAAGCTCCTCACCATGCTCAACGCACTCATCCGGGACCAGCGCAAATGGCAAATCGCTTGACAGCCAAGACAGTCGCTGGACCCGCCAGGGGTCGGTGGACCCCTGGACCCCATTTCCTGGCCTTTGGCCTTTGGTGACTTCCGCTACGACCGACCGGGCGCTTGCAGGCGCTGCGCTTCGTAGGCTTGCAATTGGGCGTAGGCCGCCCGCAGCAGGGTGGCGGGCCGGCCCGCCGCGCGGGCGCGCGCCAGTATGTCGCCGACGATGTGGTCGGCCTCTACCGCCCCGCCACGCTGCAGGTCGCGCAGCATGGAGGCGGCCATGGGTGAGTCCGGATCGATCAGTTTCTTGCGGGTATCCTCCAGGAACGGCTCGCGGGGCGAATACCCGGCGGCCTCGGCTGCCGCGGTACAATCCGCGAACGTCTCCAGCATGAGCGCAGCCCCCTCCTGCGTACGCACGATCTGCCCGACCGTCGCGCGCATCAGGCAGGTCATCGTGGCCACGGTGCAAAGGAAGATGAATTTCTCCCACATATCGAGCAGGATGGTGTCGGACAGCACCGGCCCGAACCCGCCATTCACCAACTCCGCCTGCAGGCGTTCCAACCGGTCGCGCTGCGCCGGGCTGCGCGGGCCGTGCGAAAATCGCTGCATTGTGTTGAGGTGGCGGATGGCGCCGTCGGGGTCGAGCGTCACGCCGATCATCGTTGTTCCGCCGGCCACGGTGCCGGCGCCGAACGCGCCGTCCAGCGCGTCCAGATGGCGGAGGCCGTTGAGCTGCGGGATGATCAGCGCGCCGGGTGCGGCCGGCCGGATCGTGGCGATGGCATCATCGAGGTCGTACGCCTTGCACGCGAGAATGATGGCGTCCCAGCCCGATGCGGCCTGCTCGCGTAGCACCGTCTTAACCTTCACCTGCGCATCACCGAGCGGGCTGCGGATGACCAACCCGTCCGTGGCGAGTTGCCCGGCGCGGCGTGGCCGCACCAGAAAGGTTACGTCCACGCCGGCCGCCGCCAGCCGCCCGCCGTAATAGCCGCCGATCCCGCCGGCCCCGAGCACCAGGATGCGCATGTCCCGTCTCCGTCTCCTTGAGGGAGCCGATCTAAGCCCGGACGGGCCGGAGGCGCCAAGACCGGCGACGAACGGTCCACGGCAATTCCATTTCACATGACAATTTCGGAGAATGAGAGGCTGAACCGGTGTCACGCGACGGCTTATCGGTGTGATTCTGGCATAGAGCCCGCTGGCAATAGGAATGAGGGGCTGTTAGAACGAAACGATGGGAGCGTGATGGCCAGCGACCTTGCGACTTTGTCAACGTCCAGGTTAGGGGGGGGCTGAGTGAGTTGCGACCATGATACGCCAGCGGCGGTGTCCAGATGAGGACACGACCGACAAGACCGGCACCGTCAGATGTTGCCGGTGTCACTCGCCGAACGGTTCCGGCACGCCGCCAGGTTCTGGCCGTGGTGCTGTTGCTTCCCTTCGCAGGCTGCATGGTCGGTCCGGACTTCGCCGCACCGACGCCTCCGCTCGCCGATAAATGGCTTGAGTCGGGCGACCCCGCGGTCAAGTCAGACCATCAGGACTACGAGAACTGGTGGACGGCGTTCCATGATCCCACGCTCGATCGGCTGATCCATATTGCCTATGACCAGAACCTGACCCTGCTGGCGGCTGGCACCCGGGTGCTGGAGGCACGGGCGGCGCTGGGTGTTGCGGCTGGCGAGTTCTACCCGCAGACGCAGCAGATCGGGGCGAATGTGGGCTACAACCAGGCCAGCGCGGTCGATCCGACCTCAAATCCTGTGAACGCGCTTGGCAATTACTGGCGCGGTTCGCTCGCCACCCAGGTCGTGTGGGAGCTGGATCTCTGGGGCAAGTTCCGGCGTGGGGTGGAATCCGCCGACGCCACCTATCTCGCCTCGATTGCCACCTATGACGACGTGCTGGTCACCCTGCTGGGGGATGTCGCAACCAGTTATATCGGCATTCGCACACTGCAGCAGCAGATCGAGATCGCGCGCGAGAATGTGGTGAAGCAGCGCAAAGCGCTTGCCATCGCGCGGGACCGGTTTCACGGCGGCACCGCGACCGGGCTCGATGTGTTCCAGGCCGAGAACGTTCTGGCTCAGACCGAAGCAACGATCCCGCAGCTGACGGCGCAGTTGCAACAAGGCGAGGACGCCCTCCGCGTGCTGCTCGGCATGACCCCGGAATCGCTCGACACCCTGCTGGCGGGGTCGTCCGGCATCCCGGTTCCGCCGGAAGACGTGGCCGTCGGGATTCCCGCCGATCTGGTCCGTCGCCGGCCGGACATTCGCAGCGCCGAACTCGCCGCCGCCGCCCAGAGCGCGCAGATCGGCATCGCCAGGGCCGATCTGTTTCCGGCCTTCAGCCTGACCGGCGCGTTTGGCACCGTCGCCGGCACGACCGGCACCCACCGGCTGAACGAGGTCTTCACCGCCAACGCCATTCAATTCGCCTTCGGTCCCACGTTCAGCTGGCCGGTCCTCAACTATGGCCAGATCACCAACAACGTGCGGGTGCAGGATGCGCGTCTGCAGGGGTTGTTGATCGCCTACCGCAACACCGTGCTGAAGGCCCAGCAGGAAGTGGAGAACGGCCTGGCCGCGTTCCTGCAGGGCCGCAAGCAGGTAGACCTGCTTCGCCGCAGCGTCGCGGCGGCCAGCAAGGCCCTGGGTATCGCCATCGATCAGTACTTACTGGGAACAAGGGATTTCACCACCGTGCTGACCGCAGAGCAGAATCTCTACCAGGCACAGAGCAGCCTGGCATCCGCTTCCGGCAATGTCTCCACGGGCCTGGCATCGGTCTACCGGTCTCTCGGCGGGGGCTGGCAGATACGGGAGGGCAACGATTTCGTGAACGCCGCAACGCGCGACGAAATGCGCAACCGGACCAATTGGGGCGATGTGCTGCCGCCCGCGGATCAGCCGCAGCCGGTGGCACCCGGGCTGCCCTCGCCCGCCGACCGCGGGCCGGACGTTCGGGCGCCGCAGTGGTGAGGATGCCATGATCAAACATTCTTTTATGCGTTCGTTTGGGGCGGCCGGGCGGAAACTGGCCTGCCTGATGGTCGCGGTTGCCGTCATGGTGGCGGCTTCAGGCCGGCCCGTGCAGGCGCAATTCCCCGGGCAGGCATTGCCGACGATCCCGGTTGTGCTGCCGAAGGTCCAGAACGTCAGCGAATATCTTGAGATTCCGGGGAACGCCGCCGCCGTCAGCGAGGTGAAGCTGATCGCGCGCGTCGTCGGTTACCTGGAAAAACTGCATTTTGCCGACGGCGCGTTGGTCAGGAAAGGCGATCTTCTCGTCACCATCCAGCAGGACCAGTACAAGGCGCAGCTGCAGCAGGCGCAGGCGCAGCTGCAGTTGCAGCAGGCGGCGCTGGTCTATGCGAAGACCGAAACGGCGCGCTACACCGCCCTGCTGAAAAAAGATGCCGCGACGCAGGTGGATGTCGATCACTGGAATTTCGAGCGGCAGAGTGCGGAGGCCAATATCCTGGCGGCGCAGGCGCAGGTGGCCATCGCGCAGCTGAACCTGAACTACACCGAAGTCAGGGCGCCGTTCGACGGCCAGATGGGCAAGCATCTCGTCGATCCGGGCAATGTGGTCGGCGGCAACGGTCAGCAGACCGCCCTGGCCGAGATCGTTCAGCTCGACCCGATCTATGTGGTTGCCAATATCAGCTCGCAGCAGGCGTTGCAGATACGGGAGAATCTGAACCAGCGGCGGCTGACGCTGGAGGAGATGCAGCGGATTCCGGTCGAAGCGGCCCTGTCGGATGAGACCGGCTTTCCGCACCGCGGCACGCTCGAATATGTCGCGCCGGCGATCGATCAGGCCACCGGAACGCTTCTTGTGCGCGGCATCCTGCGCAATCCGGACCGGACATTGCTGCCCGGCATGTTCGTCAATATCCGTCTTCCGATGGGCAAGAGCATGCAGGGCGCGTTGCTGGTGCCGGACCGTGCCTTGCAGGCGGATCAGGGCGGCCGCTACCTGCTGGTTCTGGACCAGAACGACGTTGTGCAGCAGCGCTATGTCCAGCTTGGCGAGCTGCTCGGCACGCTGCGGGTGATCACCTCCGGCCTCAAGCCGGATGACCGCGTGGTGGTGGGCGAACTCTGGCGCGCCACTCCCGGCACGAAGGTGGCGCCGCAGATGACGACCATCGGCGGATAGGGCGGACGGCGATGTTGTCAAAGTTTTTCATCGAGCGGCCGGTCCTCGCCAACGTTCTGGCGATCGTGCTGGTGCTGCTGGGTATCGTCTGCGTGTTCCGCCTGCCGGTCTCGCAATATCCGAACGTCGTGCCGCCGACGGTGCAGGTGACCGCGAGCTATCCCGGCGCCAGCGCCCAGACCATCATCGATACCGTCGCCCTGCCGATCGAGACGCAGGTGAACGGCGTCGATCGCATGCTCTACATGGAGTCCACCAGCGCCGCTGACGGCACCTATAGTCTGACGGTCACCTTCGCGATCGGCACCGATCCGGATATCGACCAGGTTCTGGTGCAGAACCGGGTGCAGATTGCCCTGGCGTCGTTGCCCCAGCCGGTGCAGGCGCAGGGCGTCAGTGTCCAGAAGAAGAACACGGCGATCCTGCAGATCGTGACGCTGAGCGCCCCGGACGGGCAATATGACGGCCTGTACCTGAGCAACTACGCGACCATCAATCTGGTCGACGTGCTGGCACGCCTGCCGGGCGTCGGCAGCGTGAAGGTGTTTGGCGCCGGCGAGTATTCCATGCGGATCTGGTTGGACCCGCAGAAGCTGTTCTCTTTCGGGCTGGTGCCGAAGGATGTGATCGATGCCGTCCGCCAGCAGAGCCAGAACGTCGCCTCCGGCCAGGTGGGCATGCCGCCGGCGCCGAAGGGGCAGGCGTTCCAGTATACGGTGGACATCCAGTCGCGCCTGAACGACCCGAGCCAGTTCGCCGACATCATCATCAAGGATCAGACCTCCCAGGGCGGGCGCCTGATTCGCGTCAAAGACGTCGGGCGCATCGAGCTGGGCTCGCAGACCTACGCGCAGGAATTCAGGCTGAACGGCAAGCCGGCGGCGGGCATCGGCATCTACCAGACCCCGGAGGCCAATTCGCTGCAGGTTGGCGACGAGGTCAAGGCGAAGATGGAGGAGCTGTCCCGCCGCTTCCCGGCCGGGCTGAAATACGCCATCCCGTATGACACCACCATCTTCGTCAATGATTCCATCAACGAGGTGTACAGCACCCTCTACCAGGCCGGCATCCTGGTGCTGATCGTGATCCTGGTGTTCCTGCAGAATTTCCGGGCCACGATGGTGCCGGCAACGACGGTGCCGGTCACCATCATCGGCGCCTTCGCCGGCATGGCGGCGCTGGGCTTCACCGTCAATCTGTCCACCTTGTTCGGCATCGTGCTGGCGATCGGCATCGTGGTGGACGATGCGATCGTCATCGTCGAAGGCGTGACCAAATATATCGAACAGGGCATGTCCGGCCATGATTCCGCCATCAAGGCGATGGGGGAGCTGTTCGGACCGATCATCGGCATCACCCTCGTGCTGATGGCGGTGTTTTTGCCGGCCGCCTTCGTGCCGGGCCTGACCGGCAACATGTTCGCCCAGTTCGCGCTGGTGATCGCGGTGACGGCGTTGATCAGCGCGGTGAACGCGGCCACCCTCAAGCCGACGCAGTGCGCGTCGTGGCTGCGCACGCCAGTGCCCCCGGAAAAACGCAATGCTTTCTATCGCGGCTTCAATTTCGTCTATGACCGCATGGAAAGCGGCTATTCGGCGTTCATCGGCCAGATGGTGCGGCGCAGTGGCCTGATGGTGCTGATCGCGCTGTCGCTCGGCGGCGGGGCGATCTGGGGGCTCGGCCGGCTGCCGACTGCCTTCATCCCGATCGATGATCAGGGCTACTTGCTGGGGGCGGTGCAACTGCCGGACGGCGCCTCGCTGGGGCGCACGACGGCGTCGCTTGAGCAGGTGACGAAAGCCGCGCTCGACACGCCGGGCGTGGAGCAGGTGATCTCAATCTCGGGATTGTCGCTGCTCGACAACAGCGCCGATCTCGCCAGTGGCGGCGCCAGTTGGGTCATTCTCAAGCCCTTCGGCGTGCGCGGCAAGGCGAAGGATCAGGACCTGCTGTCGATCTACGAACACCTGCAGGGTGCCCTCACGTCGCTGCCGGACGGGCGGATTTACCTGCTGCCGCCGCCGCCGATCCAGGGCATCGGCAACGCCGGTGGCTTCCAGATGCAGGTGGAAATGCTCGGCGGCAGTTTCGACTATCGGAAGCTGAACAATTACACCCAGCAGATCATTGAGGCAGCCAATAAGGACCCCCGCCTGCAGCACGTGCTGACCACACTCAGGACCGACTCGCCGCAGGTGGCCCTGACCGTGGACCGAGCCCGGGCGCAAACCTTGCGTGTCTCGGTGGGCGACGTGTTCGCCGCGCTCACGGACTATGTCGGTTCGACCTATGTCAATCAGTTCAACAAGTTCGGGCTCTCGTTGCAGGTTTATGTGCAGGCCGATTCGCAGTTTCGCCTGCAGCCGGATGACCTGCTGAACCTGAACGTTCGCAGCCAGGACGGGCAGATGGTGCCGATCGGCGCCGTGGCCCATATCGGTCCGGCGGTCGGGCCGTCGCTGATCACGCTCTACAACCTGTTTCCCGCCGCCACGATCGTCGGCGCACCGGCGCGCGGCTATAGCTCGGGCGAGGCGATCATCGCCATGGAGGAGATCGCCAAGCGAATTCTGCCGCCCGACATGACCTTCGAATGGTCGGCGATGTCCTACCAGGAGAAGATCACCGGCAATCAGCTTTACTACGTCTTCTGCCTGTCGATCCTGCTGGTTTATCTCTGCCTCGCCGGCCAGTATGAGAGCTGGGTGCTGCCGCTGGCGGTGCTCTCGGCGGTGCCGCTGGCGCTGCTGGGTCCTGTGGCCGCACTGACCGGCCTCGGTGCTGCGCAAAATCTTTATGTGCAGATCGGTCTGATGCTGCTGATCGCGCTGTCGGCCAAGAACGGTATCCTGATCGTCGAGATGGCGCGCGAGCGCCGGCTCATCGATGGGATGTCGATCCTGGACGCGGCGGTGGAGGCGTCACGCTCCCGGTTCCGGCCGATCCTGATGACGTCGTTTGCCTTCATCCTCGGCGTGCTGCCGCTGGTGCTGGCAACCGGCGCCGGCGCCAATGCCCGCAAATCGCTCGGCATCAGCGTGTTCAGCGGCATGATCGCATCGACCTGCCTGGCGGTGTTGTTCGTGCCGTCGTTCTTCGTGGTGCTGCAGCGCTTCGATGAGTGGACAAAGCGGCGCAAGACGCCAGCCCATCCGTCAGCCGTGGAGCCATGACGGAAGGGCTTGCGTGGCGGCCAGCCGGGAAGGTGCGATCCGGCTGAAAGGGGGGCGGGCCGCATGGCGGAAATGTGGGCACGGGTGCGGCGCGGCCATTTCCCCGTGCCGCCCCGGGATGCTAGATGTGCCGAACCATGACACATGAACCCCTTCCTGCCATCGCCCTCGGCAGCGACCATGCCGGGTTTCCGCTGAAGATCGTGCTGGCGGGCGCGCTGCGCGACGCCGGGCACGATGTGCTCGACCTCGGCACCTACACGCCCGATCGGGTTGATTATCCGGACTACGCCCATGCGGTGGCCAACGCCGTCGAGGCCGGCCAGGCGCGCTTCGGCGTACTGGTCTGCGGCAGCGGCGTCGGCGTTTCCATCGCCGCCAACCGCCATGCCGGCATCCGCTGCGTGCTCGCCTCCGAGCCGCTGACCGCCACGCTGTCGCGCGCCCATAACGACGCCAATGTGCTCGCCCTCGGCGCCCGCCTGACCGGGGAGGACATGGCGCTGGCCATCCTGCGCGCCTTCCTCGCCGGCAGCTACGAGGGCGGGCGCCACGATCAGCGCCTCGCCAAGCTCACCCCTTCCCCCAAAGGGACTCCGTAATGAACGACGCCGTCCTGAATGAGGCTGGGAAGCTGCACCGCTTCTTCAACGCCCCGCTCGCCGAGACCGATCCCGAACTGGCCGCCGCCATCGGCCACGAACTGCGCCGCCAGCAGGACGGCATCGAGCTGATCGCCAGCGAGAACAACGTCTCGCGCGCCGTGCTGGAGGCGCAGGGGTCGGTTCTCACCAACAAATATGCCGAGGGCTATCCCGGCCGGCGCTACTACGGCGGCTGCGCCGAGGTGGACGTTGCCGAGACGCTCGCCATCGAGCGCGCCAAGCAGCTGTTTTCCTGCGGCTTTGCCAACGTCCAGGCACATTCCGGCTCGCAGGCCAACCAGGCCGTGTTCCTGGGTCTGCTGACCCCCGGCGACACGATCCTCGGCATGAGCCTGGCGGCTGGCGGGCATTTGACCCACGGCGCTGCCCCCAACTTGTCGGGCAAATGGTTCCGTGCCGTGCAGTACGGGGTGCGGCGCGAAGACGGGCTGCTCGACTACGAGGAACTGGAGCGGCTGGCGCGCACCGAGCGGCCGAAGCTGATCATCGCCGGCGGGTCGGCCTATCCGCGGGTGATCGACTTCGCCCGGTTCCGCGCTATTGCCGACGAGGTCGGCGCCGTTTTCATGGTGGACATGGCGCATTTCGCCGGGCTTGTGGCCGCCGGCGTGCATCCGAGCCCGCTCCCGCACGCCCATGTGGTCACTACAACGACGCACAAAACGCTGCGCGGACCGCGCGGCGGCATGGTGCTGACCAACGATCCCGAGATCGCCAAGAAGATCAACTCGGCCATCTTCCCGGGTCTGCAGGGCGGCCCGCTGATGCACGTCATCGCCGCCAAGGCCGCCGCCTTCGGCGAGGCGCTGACGCCGGAGTTCCGGGCCTACCAGCAGGACGTGGCGGCGAACGCCAAGGCGCTGGCGGCGACCCTGGTCGATCAGGGGCTGGCCATCGTGACCGGCGGCACCGACACCCATCTGATGCTGGTGGATCTGCGTCCCAAGAACGTCACCGGCAAGGCCGCCGAGGCCAGCCTTGATCGCGCCCATATTACCGCGAACAAAAACGCCATACCGTTCGACCCCGAGAAGCCAGCCATCACCTCCGGTCTGCGTCTGGGCGCGCCCGCCGGCACCACGCGCGGGTTCGGGGTGGCCGAGTTCCAGGAGATCGGGCGGCTGATCGACGAGGTGCTGGAGTCGCTGGCGCGGTCGAACGATGGCAGCAACGCAGTTGCCGAGCAGGCGGTGGGGGAACGGGTGCTGGCGCTGTGTGCGCGGTTTCCGATTTACCCGCGGGCGTGATCGTGCGGTCCGGCCGGGGCGCTGCCCCGGACCCCGCCAGGGGGCTTTGCCCCCTGGACCCCTACCAGGGGCTTGGCCCCTGGACCCGTGCTGGGCTGCCCCCTTAATGCACTGCCCTTTTTGTGGCCACGACGATACTCAGGTGAAGGACAGCCGCCCCACCGAGGACGGCTCAGCGATTCGCCGCCGCCGCTTTTGCGCCGCCTGCAGCCAGCGCTTCACCACCATCGAGCGGGTGCAGCTGCGCGAACTCACGGTGGTCAAGTCGGACGGCCGCCGGGTACTGTTCGACCGCGACAAGCTGGCCCGTTCCGTGCGCATCGCGCTGCGCAAGCGCCCGGTGCAGGAGGAGCGCATCGAGCGTATCGTCAACGGCATCGTTCGCCAGCTCGAAGCCTCTGGCGAAAGTGACATCCCCAGCAAGCAGATCGGCGAGCTGGTCATGGAGACGCTAAAGGAAGTGGATGCCGTGGCGTATGTCCGCTTTGCCTCGGTCTACCGCAATTTCCGCGAGGCCAAGGATTTCGAGACCTTCCTTGGAGAGCTGGGCGAGCCCACATAACTGGTCGAATGGACGATCTTTCACATATGCGCGCCGCCCTGGCCCTGGCACGCCGGGGCCTGGGGAATGCTTGGCCGAACCCCTCGGTTGGCTGCGTGGTGGTGCGCGACGGGCGCGTCGCCGGCCGCGCCGTGACCGCGCCCGGCGGACGGCCGCATGCCGAGCCGCTCGCGCTCGCCATGGCCGGCCCGGCCGCGCGCGGCGCCACCGTGTATGTCACGCTGGAGCCATGCTGCCACACCGGTCGCTCCCCGCCCTGCACGGAGGCCTTGATCGCCGCCGGCGTGGCGCGTGTGCTGGTCGCCACGCGCGACCCTGACCCGCGGGTGGATGGCACCGGCATGGCCCGGCTGCGCGCCGCCGGCATCGTGGTGGAGGAGGGTTTGCTGGCAGCCGAGGCCGAGGAGGTGAATGCGGGCTTCTTCAGCCGGGTGCGGCGCGGGCGCCCGCTGGTCACGCTCAAGCTCGCCTCCACCCTCGACGGCCGCATCGCCACCCGCACCGGCGAGAGCCGCTGGATCACCGGCGAGCCGGCGCGGCGCATGGCGCACGCGCTGCGCGGCCGGCACGACGCGGTGATGGTGGGGGTGGGCACGGTGCTGGCCGACGACCCCGACCTGACCTGCCGCATCCCCGGCTACGACCCGGTCGGCCCGGTGCGCGTGGTGGCCGACAGCCACCTGCGCACCCGGCTCACCAGCCGGCTGGTGGCGACCGCGGCGCAGGCGCCCACCTGGCTGATCGCCCGCAACGGCGCCGACCCCGAGCGTCGCCGCGCCCTGGAGTCCGCCGGGGTGAGCGTTATCATGGTGGCCGCCGGCACGCCCGGCGTGGATTTGGCCGCCGCCCTGGCGGTGCTGGCCGCGCGGGGTATCACCCGCGTGCTGGCGGAAGGCGGCGCCCAGCTGGCGGCCGCCCTGCTGCGCGCCGATCTGGTGGACCGCATCGCCTGGTTTCACGCGCCCACCGTCATGGGCGGCGATGGCTGGCCGGCGGCGCAGGCTTTCGGCATCGAGCGGCTCGCCGCCATGCCGCGCTTCGTCCGCGCCTCGGCGACCGGGCTGGGCGACGATATGCTGACAGAATTGAGGAGAGCGGCCTGATGTTCACCGGCATCGTTACCGGCATTGGCACGGTGCGCGAGCTCACGCCGATCGGCGCCGGGGCCGACATGCGGCTGGTGCTCGCGACCCCCTGGAAGGACACCGACAGCATCCCGCTCGGCGCCTCGATCGCCTGCTCGGGCTGCTGCCTGACCGCGATCGAGGTCGGTCCGGACTGGTTTTCCGTCAATGCCTCGGCCGAGACGCTGTCGAAAACGACGCTCGGAACCTGGGTGCCCGGCACGCGGCTGAACCTGGAGCGGCCGCTGCGCGTGGGCGACGAACTGGGCGGTCACATCGTCGCCGGACACGTGGACGGAGTGGGCGAGGTCGTCGCGGTGTCGCCCGAGCACGGCTCCAGCCGCTGGCTGTTCCGCGTGCCCGAGCCGCTGGCCCGGTTCATCGCCCCCAAGGGCAGTGTGGCCATCGACGGCGTGTCGCTGACCGTGAACGATGTGCAGGGGGCCAGCTTCGAGGTGAACATCATTCCGCACACCGCATCGGTGACCACCTTCGCCGACCGCCGCGCGGGCGACGGCGTGAACATCGAGATTGACACCGTGGCGCGCTACGTCGCCCGACTCCAGGAATGGCGATGACCGATTCCCTGCTGTCCCGCTCACTGTCCGAGTACCTCGCCTCGGCGGAGGATCTGATCGAGGAGGCCCGCAACGGCCACATGTTCATCCTGGTCGATGACGAGGACCGGGAGAACGAGGGCGACCTGATCATTCCCGCCCAGTTCGCCACCCCCGACGCGGTGAACTTCATGGCCCGGCACGCCCGCGGGCTGATCTGCCTGGCGATGACCGAGCACCGGGTGGAACAGCTTGGCCTGCCGCTGATGAGCCAGTCCAACAACACCCGCCACCAGACCGCCTTCACCGTGTCGATCGAGGCAAAGCACGGCGTCACCACCGGCATTTCGGCGCATGACCGGGCGCACACCATCGCCGTCGCGATCAACCCCGATTGCGGCCGCGACGACATCGTCACGCCGGGCCATGTGTTCCCGCTGGCGGCCCGCGAGGGCGGGGCGCTGGTGCGGGCCGGCCACACCGAGGCGGCGGTGGACATCGCCCGGCTGGCCGGACTCAATCCGTCCGGCGTGATCTGCGAGATCATGAACGACGACGGCACCATGGCGCGGCTGCCCGACCTGGCGGCCTTCGCCCAGCGCCATGCGCTGAAGCTCGGCACCATCGCCGACCTGATCCACCACCGCCGCCGCACCGAGCGGTTGGTCAAGCGGGTGGAGGAGGGGGTGCTGAGCGACGTCGCCGGCGGCGAGTGGAAGCTGTTCGTCTATGCCAACACGGTCGAGTATGCCGAGCACCTGGTGCTGGTGAAGGGCGACCTGTCCGGCCCCGAGCCGGTGCTGGTACGCATGCATGGCGTGAACCTGCTCAGCGACGTGCTCGGCGTGCAGGGCTCGGCGACCTTGCATGCCGCCATGCGGCAGATCGCCGTGGCCGGGCGGGGCGCGGTGGTGCTGATCCGCGAGACGCGGCCGACCGTGCTGTCCGACCGGGTGCGCCGCCTGTCCGGTGCGGCCGAGCCGACCGGCCAGTTGCGCGATTACGGCATCGGTGCGCAGATCCTGCTCGACCTTGGGGTCAAGGATATGATCCTGCTGTCCAACACGCAGCGCACCATCATTGGCATCGAAGGCTACGGGTTGAACATCGTCGCCCGCCAGCCGGTGGATGGGGTATGATTGTTATGTTTGAGGCGTGCCCATGAGCACCGCCGACGCCCCGCTGCCAACCGCGCCGCACATCGACGGACCGCCGCCATATCTGCTGATCGTGCGGGCACCGTACTACACCGAAATCGTGGACGGGTTGCGCGACGGGGCGGCGCGCATGCTGCGCGAGGCCGGTGCCCGTTTCGAGGTGCTGGATGTGGCCGGGGCGCTGGAACTGGCCGGCACGGTGCGGCTGGCCGCGCATGGCACCCGGCTGTTCGACGGCTATGTCGTGCTGGGCTGCGTGGTGCGCGGCCAGACCGACCATTACGAGTATGTCTGCCGCGAGGCGATGGCGGGGCTCACCCAGGTGGTGCTGCAGTTCGGCCTGTGCCTGGGCAACGGGCTGCTGACGGTGGACCAGGTGGAACAGGCCGTCGCGCGCTCGGCGCTGGACGGTCATAACAAGGGTGCCGAGGCGGCGGTCGCGGCGCTGCTGCAGATCCGCGCGGCGCGCTGGCTGGGAGTTGAGTAATGGCCGATCGTCCACGACATCGCCAACCGCAGGGGGGGCAGCAGCCAGGGGGGCGTGTGCCGGGCCGCCCGCGCACCGGCTCACGCGTGGCCGCCGTGCAGGCGTTGTTCCAGGCCGAGCAGGCGCAATCCAGCCCGGAGACGGTGATCGACGAGTTCGTCCACCATCGCCTGGGCGAACTGTCGGGACAAGGTGGCTTCGAGGATGGGCGGGTGGCCGATGTGCATGTGCCCCTGTTCGCCCAGATCGTCCGCGCGGCGACCGGTCAGCAGGACACGCTGGACCCGATTCTGTCGGCGGCACTGACCGAGGACTGGCCATTGGCGCGACTCGACCCGGTGCTGCGCGCGCTGCTGCGGGCCGGTGCGGCCGAGCTGTGGATGCCGGACGGCCCGCCGGCGAAGGTGGTGATCAACGAGTACATGGACGTGGCACACGGCTTCTTCGACGGCGAGGAGCCACGCATGGCCAACGGTGTGCTCGACCGGGTCGCCCGCCAGCTCCGCCCGGCGGAGTTCGCCGACGCGGGCTAGAAATTGCGTCCGACCCTTCCCCTGCCGGCCGAGTTTTCGCTCATTGCGCGGCATTTTCGCCCGCTCGCCGGTCCTGGCGCCCTCGATCTCGGCGATGATGCCGCGGTGTTTGCGCCACCGCCCGGCCGCGAATTGGTGGTGGCCGCCGACGCCATCGTCGCCGGGGTGCATTTTCTGCCGGATGACCCGCCCGACCTGATCGCGAAAAAACTGCTGCGGACCAATCTGTCCGACCTCGCCGCCATGGGGGCGGTGCCACTCGGGTACCTGATGACCGTCTCGGTGCCGCGCAGCACGCCGGATACCTGGTTCGCCGGGTTCGCCGCCGGCTTGGCCGCCGACCAGGCCGAATTCGGTGTTTTCCTTCTTGGCGGCGACACCACGTCAACCCCGGGGCCGATGAGCCTGTCGCTGACGATCCTTGGCCATGTGGCGCCCGGGGCCGCGCTGTGCCGCACCGGGGCGCGGGAGGGGGACGGGCTGTGGGTGAGCGGCACCGTTGGCGACGGTGCGCTCGGCCTGCTCGCCGCGCGCGGCGAGATTGCCGACCCGGATGGATACCTCGCCGACCGCTACCGGCTGCCACGTCCGCGGCTGGCGCTGGGGCAGGCGGTGGTTGGCATCGCCCATGCCGGCATGGATGTGTCCGACGGGCTGGTGCAGGATTCGGGGCATCTCTGCCGCGCCGGCGGGGTCGGCTGCGTTATCGAGGCGGCTGGCGTGCCGTTGTCGCCGGCGGCGCGCGCGGCGGGACGGCTGACGCTGTGCCTGACCGGTGGCGACGACTACGAACTTCTTCTTGCCGTGCCGCCAGAAGCCGAACCAGCATTGACCGAAGCCGCCGCCCGGGTCGGAACGCCCGTGACCCGAATCGGCTCATTCCAGGCCGGGCCGCCGCAGGTGACGGTTTGCGCGGCCGACGGAACGCCCATTCCCATTGCCGTGGGGGGATGGAGCCATTTCGACGGCCAGGGCTCTGCCGTGGACCCCGTTCCATAACGGAGCGGGTCGCTAATTGCTTCGGTTGTTCGATCCGACGCCGTGACCGCCGCTGGTGTCCACCGGGCTGAACCGGCCGACATTGCCGAGCAGCTGCTGCATGAACGACGCGTCATTGCCCGGCGCCGGCGTGGCGCGCGACACCACGGACACCGGCACCGAATCGCTCTGCGACTTGCGGTCAATGCCGCGCAGCACGCCCTGCTGATCGAAGGTCAACACCACCACCTGCTGGTCCAGCACCTCGTTGGTGGCGGCGATAACCGGCTTGGTGACCAGGCCGATATAGATCCAGGTGTTGTCGTCGAAGGTCGCCCTGGCGGTGGGGGTGCCGATCAGCGCGGTGACGTCGGCACGGGTGGAGGTGCCGGGAACGAGCTGCGTCAGAAGCGCCTCGTCCACCTTGTTGCCGCGCACCTGGGGCGGGAAGGTCATGAATGCGGGCAGGCCGCACCCGCCCAGCGCGGCCGAGGCCAGCAGGGCGGCGAACAGGCGGGCAGCGAGCAGGCGGGTGGGCAGCTTGGACAAAACGGGGTCGTCCTCCTGAGTGCCGGGCTCCTGGGTGCCGGGCTCCTGGGTAACGCACACGGGCACTGGCGCACATGCGCGACACCGCGTTGACCGGCGCGACGGCGGCGTTAGGTGTATCGGGTGTCACGGCGGCCCGGAAGTGTCAATCGATCCTGAGTCCAGGATCGGCGTGCGGGACCGATCGGAGGAGGAGTGGTTGATGGGTTTGTTCAGGGGCGTGTTGGGGTTCTGGCGTGGCAATCCCCATGAGCGGACCGGCTATGTTCTCTACACGGCCGCGGTCGCGGCGGCCCGCGATCCGTACTTGTACGCAGCCGTTGGCGTGCCGGACACCCTGGACGGACGGTTCGACCTGGTGGGGCTGTACACCTTCCTGGTGATCCGCCGCCTGCAGGCGCAGCCGAGGCCCGGCGCCGAGCTGGCTCAGGCGGTGTTCGACGCCATGTTCAATGACATGGACGTGAACCTGCGCGAGATGGGGGTCGGCGATCTCTCGGTCGGCAAGAAGGTGAAGGTGATGTGGGAGGCGTTCCACGGCCGTGCCACCGCCTATGCCGCCGCGCTGGATGCCGGCGATGCCGGGGCCCTGGAAACGGCGCTGGCGCGCAACGTCTGGCGCGGCGCCGGGGCGGGCGCCGGCCCGGCGCTGCTCGCCGCCATCGTGCGGGCGCAGGACAGGCACCTCGCCGGTCAGCCGCTCATCGACGGCCAGGTTGCCTTCCTGCCGGCTGAAGCGGCCGCGGCGGCGCGGCCGTGAGCCCCGAACTGCCCCGCCCTGAACTTTATCGGCCCGTGGCGGTGGACCGCGTCGGCCCGGACGGGCTGACGGTCGAGGTGCGGGCCGACGATACGGAGTGCCGTGCGCTGGCGGCGCGCATGGCCATCCCGGCGGTGGCGGAATTCGTCTGCCGGTTCAGCCTGTCTGCCGCCCCCGGCGGGGTGGTGCTGGCGCAAGGCCACCTGCGGGCGCGGGTGATGCGGATCTGCGTGCTGACGTTGGACGCGTTCGAGACCGTGACCGAGGAGCGGTTCCGGCTGCGCTGCGTGCCCGCCGGCCGCGAATCAGACGACGATGACCCTGAATCGGATGACGAAATCGCCTATCAGGGCGGTGCGATCGACCTCGGCGAGGTCGCTGCCGAGCAACTGGCGCTGGCGCTCGACCCCTATCCGCGCAAGCCGGACGCCGCGCTGCCCGCCACGGTCGAATCGCCGGCGGATTCACCGTTCGCCGCCCTGGCACGGCGGCAACCGCGTCACTAGGATGGGTCCCATGCATGCGGCTGCTTGCAGGGGGGGGTGCCCTCTGCTAGACGGCGCGCCTCGCGCTATTGACATACTTGTGACCGCCTCCCGACGGCCCCCGCGGCGATCCGCCGCGCAAGCCACCCTGGAGCATCACGCAGACCGGAGGGGCATCGTCCCATGGCTGTTCCCAAGCGAAAGACGTCGCCGTCGCGTCGCGGCATGCGCCGCAGCCACGAGGCCCTGCCGATCGAGGCGCACGCTGAGTGCCCCAACTGCGGCGAGCTGAAGCGCCCACACCATGTGTGCAGCCATTGCGGCCATTACGACGGGCGCGAAGTGGTGGCCGCGGGGAAGGCCTTGAAGGCTGCCGTCCGGGCCTGATCGGGCGTGGTCCGGTGCGGAGGGTGTCCATGACGAAACACCGCTTCCCGGCGTCCGCATGCCCATGTGCATCGCGCCGGGAGGGATCGGGCACGGGGGCCAGGCGATGACCGAGCCGGGCAGCACGACCTCGTTTACATCGGCCCCGTTTACATTGGCCGTGGACGCGATGGGCGGTGACCAGGCGCCCGCGATTGTGGTGCAGGGCATCGATATTGCCGCCGAACGGCACCCCAACGCGCGCTTCCTGCTGGTCGGCGACGAGGCAAAGCTGGCGCCGTTGCTGCAGCAGTACCCGGCTGCCGCTGCGGTGTGCACGGTACGCCACGCGCCCGACAAGATCGCCAGCGATCTCAAGCCCACCGCGGCGCTGCGCCTGCGCAACGCCTCCATGCGGGTGGCGATCGACGCGGTCGCCAAAGGCGAGGCTGCCGGCGTGGTTTCGGCCGGCAATACCGGCGCGCTGCTGGCGTTGGCCAAGATCGTCATCAAAACCATGCCCGGCATCGACCGCCCCGCCATGGCGGCGATTGCCCCTTCGGTGCGCGGCGACGTGGTGATGCTGGATCTCGGCGCCAACGTGGCCTGCGATACCCGAAATCTGGTCGAGTTCGCCGTGATGGGCGACGTGTTTGCCCGCACCGTGCTGGGCCTGACCGCTCCCACGATCGGCCTGCTGAACGTCGGCTCCGAGGAGCTGAAGGGCGATGACCGCATCCGCGCCGCCGCCGATGTGTTGCGCGAGACCCATATCGCACCGCAGTTCTACGGCTTCGTCGAAGGCCACGACATCGCCGCCGGCACCACCGACATCATCGTCACCGACGGGTTCACCGGCAACGTCGCCCTGAAGACCACCGAAGGCACCGCCAAGCTGGTGCTGCAACTGCTGCGCCAGGCCTTCACCGCCTCGCTGACCGCCAAGCTGGGCTATCTGCTGGCCCGTTCCGAGTTGGAGCGGCTGCGCGAGCTGGTGGACCCAAGGCGCTACAACGGCGCCGTCATGGTGGGGCTGAACGGGGTGGTGGTGAAATCGCACGGCGGTACCGATGGCCCCGGCTTCGCCCATGCGATGGACGTGGCCATGGACATGGTCGTGCATCATTTCAACGACCGCATCCGCGAGGGGCTCGGCCGCATCGGTCCGCAACTCCCTGGGGCACCGCGGCAGAACAGCCAGGCCCGCAACGGGACGGCGGAATCGGAACCCACGAATGGACCAGCAGGCAGCCCAGCGGGCAGCAACGACGGGCAGCGCATCGCGGCTGCCCGCTGAGGGCGGGCACCACACGGCCGGACATCCACGGCAGAGTCAGCTGGCCCTGACCCGGGCGGTGCTGGCCGGAATCGGTGCCTACCTGCCGCAGAATGTGGTGACCAACGACGATCTGGCCGAGCGGGTCGAGACCTCGGATAGCTGGATTCGCGAGCGCACCGGTATCCGCCAGCGCCACCTGGCCGCCCCGCATGAGACCTGCGCCTTCATGGCCACCGCGGCGGCGCGCGCCGCCCTGGCCGACGCCGGCGCAGCGGCCGACGAGGTGGATGCCATCGTGCTCGGCACCTCCACGCCCGATCAGGCCTTTCCGGCCACTGCCGTGCGGGTGCAGGGCGAGCTTGGCGCCGGCGGCTTCGCCTTCGACATCTCGGCAGCGTGCAGCGGGTTCATCTATGCCCTGTCGGTGGCCGATTCGCTGGTGCGGTCCGGCCAGGCACGCGGCGTGCTGGTGATCGGCGCGGAGGTGTTCTCGCGCCTGCTGAACTGGCAGGACCGCGGCACCTGCGTGCTGTTCGGCGACGGCGCCGGGGCGGTGTTCCTGCGCGCCGCCGCCGGTTCGGCCGGGGCGGAGGCGCCCGGCATCCTGTCCACCCATCTGCACAGCGACGGCAGGCTGGGCGATATTCTGTATGTTGATGGCGCGGTCGGGCGCCCCGACCGGCCCGGCCACCTGGTGATGAACGGCCGCGAGGTGTTCCGCCACGCCGTCACCCACCTGTCGGACGCGGTGACCGAGGCGCTGGCCGCCAACGGACTGGTTGCCGGTGACGTGGATTGGCTGGTGCCGCACCAGGCCAACGCCCGCATTATTGACGGGGTCGGCCGCAAGCTGGGTCTGCCGGCGGACCGCGTGGTGCTCACCGTCGATCGCCATGCCAATACCTCGGCCGCCTCGATTCCGTTGGCCCTGGCCGAGGCCTATGGCGACGGGCGAATCCGGCGCGGTCAACTTGTGCTGATGGAAGCGCTTGGCGGCGGGCTGACCTGGGGGTCGGCTTTGGTACGGCTGTAGGAAAAGCCAGCTTCGCTGCCGGGCGGAAAGCTGCCAGGGCAGCGAAGCTGGCCTTTCTTCCCCCGCATCAAGCACTTGCTCTCCGAACCTTTATTGACGAGTCGCCAAAGGCTTTCTAGCGTCTGGGTATGAACACCGTCACCCGCGCCCAGCTTGCCGAGAGCATCTACACCCAGGTTGGTCTGTCGCGGAACGAATCCGCCGACCTGCTGGAACTCGTGCTGGAACGGATGTCCAGCGCGCTTGAGGCGGGCGAATCTGTCAAGATCAGCGGATTCGGGACCTTTTCTGTGCGCCAGAAGGGGCGCCGCATCGGTCGCAACCCGAAGACCGGGGTCGAGGTGCCGATCCTGCCGCGCCGGGTTCTGGTGTTCCGTCCGAGCCAGGTGCTGAAGGCGCATGTGAACCATGCCGTGCCGCCCGAGGGTGGTGGGGACGACGAATGACATTGGCGCTGGCGGTGCTTCCTGTCGATGACGGCGATGACGGCGAAGGGCAGGATGCGGCGCGTGCCAAGCCGAAGAAGGCACCGAACGCGTTCCGCACCATCAGCGAAGTGGCAGACGAACTTCATATCCCCCAACATGTGCTGCGGTTCTGGGAGACCAAGTTTCCCCAAGTGAAGCCGCTGAAGCGCGGCGGTGGGCGCCGCTATTACCGGCCTGACGACATCGCCCTGCTGCGCCGCATTTCGGATCTTCTCTACATCCAGGGCTATACGATCAAAGGTGTGCAGCGTCTGTTGCGCGAGGGCGGCGGCCGGCTGTCGGACAACATCCCACCGGCCACGCCGGACGAACGCGCCGCGGCCGAGGCCGAGGCCGAGCGTGAGGACGAGCCGGACGCCGAGGCGGAGGAGACGGACCTGCTGGCGCTGGAGGACGACAAACACCCCTTGCCGCCGCGATCGCCGCGACCGAAGGATGCCGAGGCGGAGCGCCTGCGCGCCGTTCTGGCGCGGACGCTGGTTGAGCTGGAGGCGCTGCGGGCTTTGCTGCCGTAGCGGCGGCGGAGCCTGGCGGGCACGTCTGCCAAGGCCCGGGGCGACCGCTGGTTACGCTTATGCGGCGCTGGAGGTACGGCCGACGTGGCGGTGACTATGCCACCAGCGCGGACGTCGCCGTGTTGGAGGTTGCACTGGTATAGGCCTGCAGCGCCTGCATGATGTCGGCAGCAAATGACTGCGCCACCTCTTGGTCAATGCTCTGCAACGCCGTGGTTGACCCGGTGGTGGTCGATGCCGCGGTGGTCGATGCCGCGGTGGTCGATGCCGCGGTGGTCGATGCCGCGGTGGTCGATGCCGCGGTGGTTGACGCCGCGGTGGTTGACGCCGTGGTGGTGGACGCCGTGGTGGTGGACGCCGACGCGGTCGATGTCGCCGTGCCGGCGTCATCGAAATGATGGTGATGATGATGCCCGTGGACCTGGCCGGCGCCATTCGCCGAGTCCTGGGAGGAGGAGGAGGAGGTCTGGCCGCTGCTGGATTGATTGCTTTGCAACTGGCTGATCAGCGATTGCAGGTCGGTCGCCAGTTGCTGTTCGGGCGTGACGGTGCTCGTGCTGTCGGTGGCACTCGTTCCGGTGCTGGCGGAGGTGGTGCCAGAGGCGGTGGTTGAGGCGGTGGCCGACGTGGCGGAGCTGCCGCTCTGCGCCTGCACCAGCATCGCCTGGATGTCCGAGGCAAGTTGCTGGAACGCGTTGCTGAACGCGGAATAGGACGATGCCGTCGTGCCGGACGAGGCGGTGGTGGAACTGCTTTGCGTGGTGCTGCTGGCGTCGGTCGATGATGTGGATGAACTGCTCCCGGCCGCGCCGACACCGTCATGTGACGTCCGCCACGAGATCCAGGAATTGGACGCGATACTGCTGATGGACACGATATCAGGCTCCTGTTGTTGGGGCGCCGCCGCTGGGTGGTTCGCCACGCTCTGTTGTGGGCAGGCCCATCGCAGCAAGCCGCATGCCAGCGGTGAACAAGCGGATTTCCCGCAGCCGGCGCCCGAATGCCCGGGCAAAGGCTGCCCGGCGGCGCGAACGCCCCGGCAGAAACTGCCGGGCGGCAAGGCCGGCGACCGCGTCATATTGGCGGCACCAGTGTGCGCAGGCGACCATTGTCCAGCAAGTGCAGGACATGCGAAGCTGCTGAAACGATGGTAAACTGACAATCATAGCGCGGGCGCACCGGATTCGTGCCTGAGGGAAAGGCGGGTGCATGGCCGAGAGCGACTTCCCCATCGTGGGGATCGGGGCATCCGCCGGCGGCGTCGAGGCGCTCTCGGCGTTGTTCACGCATATTCCGCCCCACCCGGGGGCGGCGTTCATCGTGGTCACCCACCTTGCCTCCAACCGCATCAGCCTGCTGCCCGAGATACTCGGCCGGTGCACATCGATGCCGGTCGCCTCTGCCGCCGATGGGCTGGCGATCGAGAAGGACCACGTCTATCTGATCCCGCCCGGCGCCATCCTCACGGTGGCCGGCTTGCGCCTCGCCTTGAGCGATCGCCTCGAGGAACGCAATCCGATCGATATCATGCTGGCTTCCCTGGCGGTGGAGGCCGGGGAGCGGGCCATCGCCGTCATCCTCTCCGGCACCGGCACGGACGGCGCGGTCGGCGTGAAGTCGGTGCGCGAGGCGGGCGGATTTACCCTGGCCCAGGGCGCCGACACCAAGCCGCAGACCCATCACGGCATGCCGGATGCGGCGATCGCCACCGGCTTCGTCGATTGCGTGCTGCCGGTGGACGAACTGGCCGCGCGCCTGGCCGGCTATATCGCCGCGACCAGGGCGGCACCGGACGGCGGCGCCCTTGGTGCCGCCAGCGGTGCCACTCTGGCCGCCAGCGACGCTGTCGATGCCGTGCGGAAGGACCTCTACGACCTGCTGCGCGACCGGGTCGGCCACGATTTCAGCGGCTACAAGAAAAGCACCTTCCTGCGCCGGCTGGAGCGCCGCATGCACGTGCGCCACATCGCCGGTCCGGCCGACTATCTCGTCCTCGTCAGGGCCGAGCCCGGGGAACTGGACCTGCTGTTCCGCGACCTGCTGATCGGCGTCACCATGTTCTTCCGCGACATGGCGTCCTTCGATGAGCTCGTGGCCCTGGTCGTTCCCCGGTTGTTCGAGGGGAAGGGCCAGGGTGACACCATCCGCGTCTGGGTGCCGGGCTGCGCCACCGGCGAGGAAGCGTATTCCATCGCCATCCTGCTCAGCGAGCACGTCGCGCGGGAGACTCCGCGCGTTCGGTTGCAGGTCTTCGCCACCGATGTGGACGAGAACGCGCTCGCCGTCGCCCGGGCCGGCCGGTATCCCGCCAAGCTGCTGGAAGGCATGTCGCCTGAGCGCCTGGGGCGTTTCTTCGTGCGCGAAGGCAAGAGCTACGCGGTCGGCAAGGAGATCCGGGAGATCTGCCTGTTCTCCTGCCACAGCATCATCCGCGATCCGCCGTTCTCCCACATCGACCTGATCTCGTGCCGGAACCTGCTGATCTATTTCACCCTGGAACTGCAGAACAAGGTCATTCCGCTGTTCCACTACGCGCTGCGCCCCGGCGGCTTCCTGTTCCTCGGGCCGTCGGAACATGCCAGCCAGCATGAGCGGCTGTTTGCGCCGCTGGACAAGAAGCACCGCATCTTCCAGCGCCGTGACGTGGCCAGCCGCCCCACCATCTTTCCCGGCTTCACCTCGTCGGGCACCATCGCCCGGCTGGCCCGCGGCGAACCGGACGGCGCCGCGCCCGGCGGTCAGGATGTGGTGCGCGCCGCGCAACTGCGTGTGCTCGACCGCTACGCGCCGGCCCATGTGGTCGTGAACGGCGATGGCGATGTCGTCCACTATTCCGGCCGCACCGGGCGATACCTGGAGCCGCCCGCGGGGGCGCCCAGCCGCAACCTGACGGCGCTGGCGCGCAAGGGGCTGGGGCTGCCGCTCCGCTCCGCCTTGCATGAGGCGGCGCAGAGTCGCCGGCCGGCCGAACGCGCCCGTATCCTGGTCGAGACGGATGGCGGGCTGCAGGCGATCGACCTGACCGTGGAGCCTCTGGCCGATATCGGCGACGGGACGTTCCGGCTGATCGTGTTCACCGATGTCGGGACCGTCCCCAGCCGCGACGCCACCGCCGCGGCCGACCGTCCGGGCGAACGCGACGCGGCTTTCCTGCAGATGGATCAGGAACTGCACCAGACCCGCGAACGCCTGCAGACCGCCATCGAGGAATACGAGACCTCGGTCGAGGAGCTGAAATCGAGCAACGAGGAGATGCTGTCGGTCAACGAGGAATTGCAGTCCGCCAACGAGGAGCTTGAGACGTCCAAGGAGGAACTGCAATCGGTCAACGAGGAGCTGCACACCGTCAACAGCGAACTGGAGACCAAGGTCGCGGAACTCGACCGTGCCAACAGCGATCTCAGGAACTTCTTCGAAAGCACCCGCATCGCCACGATTTTTCTCGACGAAAACCTCATCATCCGCAGCTTCACGCCGGCTGTGACAGACGTGTTCAAGCTGCTGGCGAGTGATTGCGGACGGTCTCTGCTCGATTTCGTGACCTACCTCGACTACGACAGCCTGGCCGCCGACGTGCACGCGGCATTGCAAGTGCCCGCGCCGTTCGAGAAGCGGCTGGTCAGCCGGGACGGACAGTCCCACTACCTCATGCGCATCCTGCCCTACCGGACCAGCGGGGGCGGCACGGATGGGGTCGTTGTGACCTTCATCAATGTGACATTCATGGTTCAGTTCGGCGAGCAGCAGGCGCTGGTGGCTGAGCTCAACCACCGGGTCAAGAACGTGCTGGCCGTTGTTTCGTCGATTGCCACACGGATGGCGCGCCGGGGCGGGACGCTGGAGGATTTCGTGGCGAAGTTCACCGACCGGCTCGGCGGCCTGGCCCGGACGCACGACATTCTGTCAGTCAATCAATGGTCGCATGTCGGGCTGGACGACCTCGTTCAGGGAGAGTTGAATGCCTTCGCCGACCGCGAGCGGTTCGCGGCGCACGGTCCGCAGGTTTTGCTGCGGCCGCCGGCGGCCACGACCCTCGGCATTGTCATCCACGAACTCGCCACCAATGCGGCGAAATACGGTGCCTTCGCTAACGACCACGGATTGCTGGACATCAGCTGGATGTTCGAGACCCGCCAGGGGCAGAAATGGCTTGTGCTGACCTGGCGGGAATCGGGCGGTCCTCCGGTTCAACCGCCGACGCACAAGGGTTTCGGGACCGACGTGATTGAACGAAGCGCCGATTACCAATTCGGCGGCACGACAGCGATCGACTTCCTGCCTGACGGCGTGGTTGCTACGCTGGCAATGCCTGCATCGGAGGTGATCCATGACCCAGACCATGCCGTTCGCGGTGCAACGCCCGCTCCTGGGGCAACGCATCCTCCTGGTCGAGGATGAACTGGCCATCGCCATGTGGCTGGAGGAGATGTTGCTTGACGCCGGCTACATCGTTGTGGGACCGGTCGGCCGGCTCGATCAGGCGCTGGCGCTGGCACAGGATGATGGCATCCGTTTCGCGCTGCTGGACGTCAATCTGCGGGGCGTTGAGGTGTTTCCCGTGGCCGAGCTTCTGGCGGCGCGCGGTATCCCTTTCGTCTTCCTGACCGGCTATGGACGCGCCGACCTGCCGCCGCGTTTCGCGACAAACCCGGTTTTGTGCAAGCCATTTCATGTGGCCGAGTTGTTGAAACTGATGGCGCGGCTGCTCGAGGCCTCATGCGGGGCCGGCGCCTCGCCGGATGGCGGCGACCGGGCTGCCGCGTTGCTTCAGTGAGCAGCCCATGCCGGCCGGCGCCGGGGCGCTGAGTCGCGTCAGTCCTGCAGAAACGCCTGGTACGCCTCGGCCATGTCCTCCACCGCTGTCTCGAACAGGCGCTTGCCGTCTTCGGGCGAGGACAGCGACGGCGCCGAGCCGATGCGCCCGTCCGGGTAGCGGGTGCGGTAATCGGCCGCGTCGAAGAAGCCGCTCGAGGCCGGCGCCAGGTGCGGCGACAGCTGCGCCTGCTTGATCGCCTGCGGCTGGTAATATTGCGCCAGCGACACCTCCGAACAGGTGGCGTGGCCGCCCTCGGACTCCCCGTACAGGTCGTTGGTCAGCGCCCGGGTGCGCCGCCCCGCCCAGAACGCCAGGCGGCAGCGCACCGGCTCCGCCGCCTCGCCGAGCGAGCGCATCGCATACAGCTCATCGAACGCGGCGGTCACGCTGGCGATGTTGCCGCCATGGCCGTTGATGAAGAAGAACCGGCGGAACCCGTGCACGGAAAGCGACTGCACCACGTCGCGCACCACCAGCATCAGCGTCGATGGTTTCAACGTGGCCGACCCGGTGAAGCCCAGATGGTGCTGTGACATGCCATAGGCCAGCGTGGGTGCCACCAGGCATCCGAGGCGCTCGCCCACCCCGCGGGCGACGCATTCCGCGGTCAGATGGTCGGTGCCGATCAACCCGTTCGGCCCGTGCTGCTCCACCGAGCCGATCGGAATGATGAGGCCGGTCTGGCGGTGAAGATAGTCTTGCACCTCCTGCCAGGTGCACAGCGCGAGTTGCATGGTTCCCTCCGGGCGTTCGCTGGCGAGTGTTCCGCCGCCGCGACCGGCGGTCAACGATCCGCTTGACCGCACCCGCCCGAATGCGTCCTTCTCGAGCCGTCGCAACGCCGCAAGCTGGGGAAAAGACCGCTCCTGTGACCGAACCCCGTATCGTCACCGTGACCGTGAACCCGACCGTCGACATCGCCTGCGATGCCGACAAGGTGCGCCCCATCCACAAGATACGCACCTTCGCCGAGATGCAGGACCCCGGCGGCGGCGGCGTCAACGTCGCCCGGGTGGTGCACGAACTCGGCGGCGACGTGCTGGCCATTGTGCTGGCCGGCGGCTTCCCCGGGAAATTCCTCGAAGAACTGCTGAGCGAGGAGCGTGTGCCCTCCCGCGCCCTGCACATCGCCGGCCGCACCCGCATCAGCTACACCGTGCACGACCGCAGCAGCCTGCAGGAATACCGCTTCGTGGCCGAAGGGCCGCTTGTCTCGGAGGCGGAATCCCAGGCGGTGCTGGCGGCGGTGGAGCAGGAACCGGGCGACTGGATCGTCGCCAGCGGCAGCCTGGCACCGGGCATGCCGGAGGATTTTTACGCCCGGATCGCCGCGGTTGCGGCCCGCACCGGGCGGCATCTGGCGCTGGATACGTCGGGCGCGCCGTTGCGGAGGGCGCTCGGCCGCGGACTGGCGCTGATCAAACCGAGCCTGGGCGAGTTCGAGATGCTGGTCGGCCGCAGCCTGCAGGCGCCGGGCGAACTGGAGCAGGCCGCCGCGGACATGGTGCGCGCCGGTGCGGCCGAACGCATTGCGGTGACGCGCGGCCACCTGGGCGCGATGCTGGCCACCGCCGCCGGCGTGCTGCACCTGCCGCCGATCGCGGTGGAGGCCCGCAGCGCGGTCGGCGCCGGCGACAGCTTCACCGGGGCGATGGTGCTGGCCCTCGCACGCGGCGCCACCGACGCGGATGCGTTCGCCTGGGGCATGGCGGCCGGGGCGGCCGCGGTGATGCACACGGGCACGGCCCATCCGGCGCGCGCCGACGTGGAGCGGCTGCACGCTTCGCTGCGCGGGGGCGTAATCAGGTAAGCAAGGCCAAGGGCTTTGCCCCTGGACCCCACCAAAGGCGGAGCCTTTGGAATCCATTCGTTTTCCTGAGCTGCGGCATTACGTTGACGTTGACGTCAGCGGGTGGTTTATTTCGGTTGCGAGCAACCACGCGGTCCCGCGTTCGGGAGGAGACAGAAACGATGCGAGAGGGATTTGGTCCCGGGCGCCGGGCGACGCTGCTGGCGGGCATTGCCCTGGCCACGCTGGGTGCCGCCGGCACCGCCCAGGCTTCCGGCTTCGCGCTCCTGGAGCAGAGTGCGGCGTATCAGGGCGCCTCCTACGCCGGCTCGGCCGCCCGCTCGGACGATCCGTCCACGCTGTTCTACAACCCGGCCGGCATGACCCAGCTGCCTGGGTACCAGATCAGCATAAACGGTTCCTTCATCGACCCTGACGCCTATCTGCACTCGGGCAGCGCGACCACCCTCGCCGGCACGCCGGCCGGCGGCAATGTCGGGCACGATGCCGGCGAGGCGGTGCTGCTGCCGAGCCTCTATGCGACCGCCGAGGTCGCTCCGAATTGGCATGTGGGACTGGCCATCACCTCGCCGTTCGGGCTCGCCACGAAATACAACACGGACTCGATTGCCCGCTACAACGCGCTGACCACCAGCCTGACGACCTATAATTTCGCGCCCTCGGTGGCGTGGCAGCCGCTGCCGGAGCTGTCCATCGCGGCGGCACTGCGGGTGGAAATCGCCGATGCGCGGCTGAGCCAGGGGGTGGATTTCGGCACCGTCGGCTACGCGCACGGCATCCCCGGCTATTATCCGGGGCTGCACGACGGCATCAGCTCGATGAAGGGCAACGACACCGCGGTGGGCTGGCAGATCGGCGCGCTCTACACGCCGTTGCCGGGAACCAAGGTCGGCTTCGATTACCGCTCGCCGATCTTCCACTCGCTGTCCGGTAGCATCGCGTTCCAGAACGCGGGCGTGCTGGCACCGGCGTTCGCCGGCGGCCCGGCCACTGCCAAGGTGGTCACGCCGGACACCTTCTCGCTGTCGCTGGCGCAGGATGTCGGGCGGGTCACGCTGCTCGCGGGCATCGACTACACGCTGTGGTCGCGGTTCAAGGACCTGGAGATCAATTATGTCGGCGGGCCGTCGCCCTCGGTGATCCAGGAGAACTGGAACAATACGGTGATGTTTTCGGCCGGCGCCGATTGGCGCGTGACCGACAGCGTGACCCTGCGCAGCGGCGCCGCGATGGACCTGACCCCGGTGAAAGACGCCTATCGCAACGCGGGCATTCCCGATTCCAACCGCTACTGGCTGTCGGTCGGCGGCACCTGGAAGCCGATTCCCAGGCTGGCGCTCTCGGCCGCCTACTCGCATCTTTTCATGGACACCGCGAAAATCGACTTGTCCGGCCAGCCGGGAATCTCCACCGGCCTGCTTGCAAACTACAACAACCAGATCAACATCCTGTCTATGGAGGCCACCTTGGCGTTCTAAGCGGACGGGACTGACAAGACGGGGGAAATCGAAAAAATGACCACGCAGCACCAGACATCGGACGCCGCCACGGCACCGTGGCTGCATGGTTATCCCGCCGGTATCGACTGGGTATTCAACGAGGAGCCGGGCACGCTGACCGCCATGCTGGACGTGGCGGTTGCCCGCTTTGGTCCCAGGCCGGCGATGGATTTCCTTGGCCGGCGCTGGAGTTATGCCGAACTCGGTGCCCTGGTCGATCGGACGGCCGCAGGTTTTGCCCGGATGGGCGCGCGGCCGGGTTCGCGGATCGGCCTGTGCCTGCCGAACTCGCCGTATTTCGTTGTCGCCTTTTTTGCCGCCCTGAAGGCGGGGGCGACGGTGGTGAACTTCAACCCGCTCTGCGTCGAGACCGAACTGGCCGCGCAGGCCGCGGATTCCGGCACCACCATCATGGTGGCGATCGACCTGGAGCCGATCTTCGGCCGGGTGCTGGGGCTGCTCGGCCGCGGCACGGTGAAGCAGGTGGTGGCCTGCCGGTTCCATCGTGCGCTGCGGCCGCTGAAGGCGATGGCGTTCCGCATCGCCAACCGGCGCATGCTGGCGACCGTGCCGCGCGATGACGACCGCGTGGTGACCTTCGACAGCCTGATCGCGGGCCCGCCGATCGCATTTCCGCCGCCGGTGGCGCCGGAGGATCTCGCCGTGCTGCAATACACCGGCGGCACCACCGGAACGCCGAAAGGCGTGATGCTGACGCATGCCAACCTCACCGCCAACTGCCGGCAGGTGCAGCGCTGGTTCCCGGAAAGCCGGCCGGGCGAGGAACGCATGCTGGCGGTGCTGCCGCTGTTCCATGTGTTCGCGCTGACCACGGCGATGAACGCCGGCCTGGCCTGGGGCGCCGAACTCGTGCTGCTGCCGCGTTTCGCCCCGCCGCAGCTGTTCGCCGCCCTGCGCCGCCGCCGCCCCACCCTGTTCCCCGGCGTGCCGACCTTGTTCAAGGCCATTCTCGACCACGGCGCGACCCGCGATGATCTCGCCTCGGTGCGCGCCTGCATCTCCGGTGGCGCGCCGCTGCCGCTGGAGGTCAAGCGCGCCTTCGAGGCGGCGAGCGGCTGCACGCTGGTGGAGGGCTACGGCCTCACCGAGGCGAGCCCGGTCTGCTTCTGCAACCCGGTGCGCGGCGAGAACCGTGCCGGCACGATCGGCCTGCCGCTGCCCGGCGTAGAGGCGCAGATCCGCTCGCTGGACGACCCGGGCCGGCCGGCGCCCTTGGGCGAGCGCGGCGAACTCGTGCTGCGCGGCCCCAACGTCATGCGCGGCTACTGGCAGCGCCCGGCGGACACCGCGGCGATCATGACGCCGGATGGCTGGCTGCGCACCGGCGATGTCGGGATCATGGACGCGGACGGCTATGTCACGCTGGTTGACCGCATCAAGGACCTGATCATCTGCTCGGGCTACAACGTCTATCCGCGCGCGGTCGAGGAAGCGCTGTATGCGCACCGTGACATCGTCGCCGCGACCGTGCTCGGCATGCCTGATTCGTATCGCGGCGAGAGCGTGGCCGCCTTCGTGCAATTGCGCCCCGGCGCCACGCTGACCGAAGCCGAGTTGCATGCCTTCCTGGAGGATCGCCTGTCACCGGTGGAGATGCCGCGGCTGATCGAAATCCGCGCTGAACTGCCGAAAACCGCGATCGGCAAGCTGTCGCGCAAGGAACTGCGCGACGAGTTGCTGCGCCGGTCGCCCGTCACGCGACCGTGATTGCGCGGCGCCGCGAAACCGGGCTGGAGTGGTGGCCGGGAGACCAGCATGGGCCACGAGACAGGACAGGTGTACTCGGTCAACCAACTGGTGGCAGAGTCGGGTGTCACGCCTCGCACGATCCGTTTCGCCGACTCGCAAGGACTGATCGTGCCGCGGCGCGCCGGCAATGCCCGTGTGTTCACCCGCCGGGACCGGGCGCGCCTGCTGCTGGAGCAGACGCTCGGCGAACTGCGCGGCATCGAGCGCCAGGCGTAGGCCGCCTTGGCGGGGCATGCGCCGGCGGCGAAGGGCGGCTGAAGGACATGCGGCTGGCCGCAGCGATACACAGGAGAATTCTGCCATGACGGACATCGTCATCGCGGCCTACCGACGGTCGCCGTTCCATTTCGCCGCCAAGGGCCAGCTGACGCGGGTGCGTCCGGATGATCTGGCGGCCCAGGTGGTGCGGGCGCTGGTGGCGGAAACCGGCATCGATCCCGATGGCATCGAGGACGTTATCGTCGGCTGCGCCTTTCCCGAAGGCGAGCAGGGCATGAACGTGGCCCGGCTGATCAGCTTCATCGCCGGCCTGCCGCGCGGGGTCGCGGGGGTCACGGTCAACCGCTTCTGCGGCTCCTCCATGCAGGCGATCCACCAGGCCGCCGGCGCGATTGCCCTCGGCGCCGGCGAGGCGTTTCTGTGCGCCGGCGTGGAGAGCATGACCCGCGTGCCCATGGGCGGCTACAATCTGATGCCCAACCCGGTGCTCGCGAAGGATTACCCGCAGGCCTACATTTCGATGGGTGAGACGGCCGAAAATGTCGCCCAGCGCTACCAGGTTTCGCGCGCCGACCAGGAAGCCTTCGCGGTGGACAGCCACCGCAAGGCGGCGGCGGCGCGCGCCGAAGGGCGGCTGACGGACGAGATCGTGCCGATCGGCAACGTTGCCGAGGATGGCTGCATCCGGCCCGACACGTCGGTGGAAAAGCTGGCCACGCTGAAGCCGGCTTTTCGCGCTGACGGCACGGTGACGGCCGGCACATCCAGCCCGCTGACCGATGGCGCCGCGGCGGTGTTGGTGTGCAGCGCCGGCTTTGCGAAGGCGAACGGGCTGCAGAAGCTGGCGCGGGTGAAATCGATCGCGGTGGCGGGTTGCCTGCCGGAGCTGATGGGCATGGGGCCGGTGGCAGCCACGCGCAAGGCGCTGGCCCGTGCCGGCATCTCGGCGGCCGAACTCGACGTGATCGAGATCAACGAGGCGTTCGCCAGCCAGGCGATCGCCTGCATGCGCGAACTCGGCCTCGATCCGGCGCGCACCAACATCGACGGCGGCGGCATCGCGATCGGCCACCCGCTCGGCGCCACCGGCGCGCGCATCACCGGCAAGGCGGCGTCGTTGCTGCGGCGTGAGGGCGGGCGGTATGCGCTCGCCACCCAGTGCATCGGCGGCGGCCAGGGCATTGCGACGGTGCTGGAGGCGGTACCATGATCAAACGCGTCGGCGTGATCGGCGCCGGCGTGATGGGTGCCGGCATCGCCGCCCATGTGGCCAATGCGGGCGTGCCTGTGGTGCTGCTGGATATCGTGCCAGGGGCGGCGGCGCGCGCGGTGGAAACGATGCTGAAGGCCGATCCGGCGCCGTTCATGCACCGCCGCAATGCGCGCCTGGTCGAGCCCGGCGACCTCGAAACCGATATCGCGAAACTCGCTGATTGCGACTGGATCGTCGAGGCCATCATCGAGCGTCCGGACGCCAAGCGTGCGCTGTACGCCCGGCTGGAAGATGTGCGGAAAACCGGTTCGATCGTTTCGTCCAACACCTCGACAATTCCGCTGGCGGCGCTGACCGGTGGAATGGGCGCGCGCTTTGCCGGCGATTTTCTCATCACCCATTTCTTCAATCCGCCGCGCTACATGCGGCTGCTGGAACTGGTGGCCGGTCCCGCCACGCGCCCGGAGGCGGTGGCCAGCATCCGCGACTTCGCCGACCGTGCGCTGGGAAAAACGGTGATCGACTGCGCCGACACGCCCGGCTTCATCGCCAATCGCATCGGCGCGCTGTGGATCGGCGCGGCCCTCCGCCATGCCGTCGATCTGTCGCTTACGGTGGAAGAAGCCGACGCGGTGGCGGGCCGGCCGTTCGGCGTGCCGTCCACCGGGATATTCGGACTGATGGATCTGGTGGGCATCGATCTTGCGCCGCACGTGGCAAAAAGTCTGTTGCTCACGCTGCCGCCGGACGATGCCTATCGCGACGTGTATCGCGATGAACCGATCGTCGCCCGGCTGATCGCCGAGGGCCGCACCGGGCGCAAGGCGAAGGGCGGTTTCTACAGCGTGCGGCGCAACGGTGTTGACCGCGAGAAAGTGACGCTGGATCTGGCGAACGGAGAATACCGTCCGAGCCGTAAACCCGCGCTGGACAGCCTGGATGCGCACGCCACCGATCTGCGCGCATTGGCAGATCATCCCGACCGTGGCGGCAGGTACGCGCGTGCGGTGCTGCTGGACACGCTGGGCTATGCGGCCTCGCTGGTGCCCGCCATCGCCGGCACAGTGGATGCGGTCGATACGGCCATGCGGCTGGGCTACGCGTGGAAATGGGGACCGTTCGAACTGATCGACCGCGTCGGCGCGGCCTGGCTTGCCAAGGCGCTGCGTGAGGCCGGACGACCTGTCCCGCCGCTGCTCGAACGCGTGGGGGAGGGCCGGTTCTACCGCGTGGAGGGCGGCCGGCTGCAGGCTTTCGCGCCGGATGGCGAATATCACGACGTGATCCGCCCGGAAGGCGTCGTGCTGTTGGAGGACATCAAACGCGCGAAACAGCCGATCGCGCGCAACGCCTCGGCGAGCCTGTGGGATATCGGCGACGGCGTGGCCTGCCTGGAGTTCCATTCCAAGAGCAACTCGCTCGATCCTGACGTCATGGCGATGGTTGGCCGCGCCGTTGCCATGGGAACCAAGGGCGCATTCCGCGCGCTGGTGATTTACAACGAAGGCAAGAATTTTTCCGTCGGCGCCAATCTCGGGCTGGCGCTGTTCGCCGCCAACATCGCCGCCTGGGGCGAGATCGAATCGCTGATTGAGGCCGGACAGAAAGCTTACCGGGCGTTGCGGGCGGCGCCGTTCCCGGTGGTCGGCGCGCCCTCCGGCATGGCGCTCGGCGGCGGCTGCGAAATCCTGCTCCATTGCTCCGCCGTGCAGGCGCATGCTGAAACCTATGTCGGTCTGGTGGAAGTGGGTGTCGGCCTGATTCCGGCCTGGGGCGGCTGCGCCACCATGCTCGCCCGGTTTGCCGCCGACAAAAAAACGCCGAAAGGGCCGATGCCGCCGGTGGCCCGCGCTTTCGAAATGATCGGCACCGCCCAGGTGGCAAAATCCGCTGCCGAGGCGCAGGATTTGGGTTTGCTGCGCGCCACCGACGGCATCACCGCCAACCGCGACCGCCTGTTCGCCGATGCCAAAGCGCGTGCGCTCGCCTTGGTCGATGGTTATGCGCCGCCCGAGCCTGCCACGCTGCACCTGCCCGGTCCGGCCGGCCGCGCCGCGCTGGCGATGGCCGTTCAGGGTTTCGTCGGCAGCGGCCGCGCAACGCCGCACGACGTCGTGGTCTCCGACCGGTTGGCCGAGACCCTGACGGGCGGCGGCGCCGACGCGATCGACGAGACGCCGCTTGAGCAGGTCTATGACCTTGAGCGGCGTGCCTTCATGGCGCTGCTGAAGCAGCCGGCCACGCTCGCGCGCATCGAACACATGCTTGAGACCGGCAAGCCGCTGCGCAACTGAGGATACCAGAGATGCCCAGCTACCAGGCGCCTTTGCGCGACATGCAGTTCGCGCTATATGAAATGTCCGACACCGCCGCCCTGCGCGCGCTGCCGGGCTGTGAAGACCTGACGCCTGACGCGATCGATCCGGTGCTCGAAGCGGCGGGCACCTTCTGCGCCGAAGTGCTGTTCCCGCTCAACCGCAGCGGTGATGAGGAAGGCTGCCGCTTCGAGAATGGCGTGGTGCGCACGCCGAAAGGGTTCCCCGAGGCATACCGCGCCTTCTGTGAAGGCGGCTGGACCGCACTGGGCTGCGACCCCGACTATGGCGGGCAGGGCCTGCCCAACAGCATCGGCGTGCTGGTGCAGGAGATGATCTGCTCGTCCAATCTTTCCTTCGGCATGTATCCGGGCCTCGGCCATGGCGCCTATGCGGCGCTGAGCAAGCACGGCACGCAGGACCTCCGCGACCGCTATCTGCCCAAGCTGGTCAGCGGCGAATGGGCCGGCACGATGTGCCTCACTGAGCCGCAATGCGGCACCGATCTGGGTCTCATCCGCACCCGTGCCGAACCTGCCGGCGATGGCAGCTACCGCATCACCGGCACGAAAATCTTTATCTCCGGCGGCGAGCACGATCTTACCGACAACATTCTCCACCTCGTCCTTGCGAAGTTGCCCGATGCCCTCTCGGGAACGCGTGGCATTTCGCTGTTCCTGGTGCCGAAATTCCTGCCCACGGACGAAGGCAGGCCGGGCGCGCGCAATGCTGTCGCGTGCGGCGCCATCGAGCACAAGATGGGCATCAAGGCCTCGTCTACCTGCGTGATGAATTTTGATGGCGCGCAGGGCTGGCTGGTGGGCGAGCCGCATCGCGGGCTGGCCGCCATGTTCACCATGATGAACGAGGCGCGGCTCGGCGTCGCCATCCAGGGCCTGGGGCTCGCCGAGGTGAGCTACCAAAATGCCGTCGCCTATGCGCGTGAACGCTTGCAGGGGCGGGCGTTGGGCGGCGCACGCAATGCGGGGCCGGCCGACCCGATCCTGGTGCATCCGGATGTGCGCCGCATGCTGCTGACCATGCGTGCCATGGCCGAGGGGTGCCGCGTGCTCGGCGTATGGACGGCGCTGCAGCAGGACATCGCCACCCGCCATCCCGACCCGGCGCGCCGGCAGGAGGCGGATGATTTCGTCGCCCTGCTCACGCCGATCGTGAAGGCGCTGTTCACCGATATGGGCTGGGAGAGCACGGCCACCGGCATGCAGGTGCTGGGCGGGCACGGCTACATCCGCGAATGGGGCATGGAGCAATATGTGCGCGATGCCCGCATCACCCAGATATACGAGGGCACCAACGGCATTCAGGCGCTCGATCTGGTCGGCCGCAAGATGTCGGTGCATGCCGGGCGCTATCTGCGGCGGTTTTTTCACCCGTTATCGGACTGGCTTGAAGCGCATGCCGATGATGCTCCGCTCGCGGAATTCGTTCAGCCTTTGGCAAAAGCGTTCGGCCGGCTGCAGCAGGTGACGGCGGACCTTGCCCGCCGGGGTCTTGCCGATCCGACCGAGGCGGCGGCCGGGGCCACGGACTATCTGCGCCTGTTCGGCCTTGTTGCGCTGGCCTGGGTCTGGGCGCGCGCGGCGGAGGTGTCGCGGCCGCTTGCGGAGGGGGACGCGTTCTATCGTGCCAAGCTGGCGACGGCACGCTTCTACATGCAAAAAATCCTTCCACAGACTGGGGCGTTGACGTCGTCCATCCTGGCCGGCGGCGCGTCGCTACGGCAGTTTGAGGATGCGGCGTTTTGAGAAAGGAAGGCCAGGGCTCTGCCCTGGACCCGCCAGGGGTCAGTGGACCCCTGGACCCCGCTACTTTAGCCCGCCTCTCATTTCGATAAATTGGGCGACTTCATCGACGCCTTGTCCCGCCCGGATATTCGCGAACACGAACGGCCGTTCGCCACGCATGCGTCGCGAGTCCCGCTCCATCACGTCCAGACTGGCGCCTACGAACGGCGCCAGGTCGATCTTGTTGATCACCAGCAGATCCGACCGCGTGATACCCGGCCCGCCTTTGCGCGGAATTTTGTCGCCGGCGGAGACGTCGATGACATAGATCGTCAGGTCTGCAAGTTCCGGGCTGAAGGTCGCCGCCAGGTTATCGCCACCGCTTTCGATCAGGATGATGTCCAGATCAGGAAACTTCCGCCGCAGCTCGGCGATGCCGGCGAGGTTGATGGAGGCGTCCTCGCGGATGGCGGTGTGCGGACAGCCACCGGTCTCGATGCCGAGAATGCGCTCGGGCGGCAGCGAGCCGGCGCGTGTCAGGAACTCGGCATCTTCGCGGGTGAAAATGTCGTTGGTGATGGCGGCGATGTCGTAGCGGTCGCGCAGCTTCTTGCACAGCGCGTCCATCAAAGCGGTCTTGCCGGTGCCGACCGGGCCGCCGACGCCCACGCGCAGGGGGCCGTTGGGGGATTTCATGACCTGAACAGCCTCGTGTACTGGGTTTCGTGCCGCATGGCGGCAAGGCCGGCCCGGAAGCAGGCGCCGCCGAGATCGTCCAGCGTTGCATTGCGGGTTTGCGCCGCGACGGTGAGGAAAACAGGTTCCAGCGCGGCCAGCACGCGCAATCCCGCACTCTGGCCCAGCGGTACGATGCGGACCGCGGCGGAGATCATGTTGGCAGAACTGGCCTGCAGGAATCCGGCACAGGCGGCATCGGCGTCGATGCCGTGCCGGCCCGCAAGCGCGCCCACCGCGACGGGATAGGGCAGATCGCCGAGCCCGGCGATGACATCCGCCCCCCAGGGGGAAGCGGCGAGCACGAAGGCGTTTCCCTGGCCGACCGTTTCGGCAAGACGTTCGCGCGCAGGCTGGACCGCGCATGCAAGTTCGGCAATGTCCAGCAGCGCTGCCGCATCGCCCTGTGCGCCATGCGCGTGCCGCAACAGGATGGCATCGGCACGACCGGCGCCATAGCGCAGCACGTCTTCCAGCCAGCACCGCAGCGAGGCTTCGTCGGAAATGTCGCCCGCCTCCACCGCCCACTCGACAGCCTGCGACCAAGCGAAACCGCCGGTGGGAAAGGCGGGCGACAGCCAGGCCAGCAGGCGCAGCAGGGCGGCCTCAGCCATGGGGGGGATCGTCGTCGTCGTGGTGATGGGCGTGCCCGCCGGCATAGGCGCCGGCCTCCGGATCGAACGGCGCTTCGATGTGTTCCACGTGCCCGCCTAAGCCTTCCACCATTGCCTCGATGACGTGGTCGGTCCGGATGCGGATGCGGTCGTCGAGCAGTTGCACCGGCAGATGCCGGTTGCCGAGGTGCCAGGCGATGCGCACCAGGTCGCCCTCGCCATGGGCGTGAATCTCCACCAGCGATTCCGCCCGCGCTTGCACGCGCACAATCCCACCCTCGTCCAATACCAGACCGTCGTCGTGGCGCAGCCGTACGGCCTGGGGCAAATCGAGCAGCACATCGTGCCCGGCCTCGGTGTGCAGCATGATGCGCCGGCGGTAGCGCTGGTCGAAATCGAGCAACACCGTGTCGGCGGCTTTTGCCGCGTCCCAGGTGCCGGCGGGCAGGATGGCAGCGCTGCGCATCAGAACAGGAAATAGCGCTGCGCCATCGGCAGCACGGTTGCGGGTTCGCAGGTCAGCAACACGCCGTCGGCGCGCACTTCGTAGGTTTCGGGATCGACCTCGATCACCGGGGTCGCATCGTTATGCACCATGTCTTTCTTGCCGATGCCGCCGCGTGTGTTGCGCACCGCCGAAAGCGGCCGGGTCAGCCCGAACCGCGTGCCGATATCGGCCTCCAGCGAAGCGGACGAGACGAAGGTGAGGCAGGATGCCGTCAGCGCCCGTCCGAACGCGGCGAACATCGGCCGGTAGTGCACCGGTTGCGGCGTCGGGATCGAGGCGTTGGGATCGCCCATCGGCGCCAGCACGATGCTGCCGCCCTTGATTACCAGATCGGGCTTCACGCCAAAGAAGGAAGGCGACCACAGCACCAGGTCGGCCAGTTTTCCCGTTTCCACCGAGCCAATTTCATGCGCCAGCCCCTGCGCGATCGCGGGGTTGATGGTGTATTTCGCCACGTAGCGCTTCACCCGCGCATTGTCGCGCTTCGTGTCGTCGCCCGCCAAAGCGCCGCGCTGCAGCTTCATCTTGTGCGCGGTCTGCCAGGTGCGGATCACCACTTCGCCGACCCGCCCCATCGCCTGGCTGTCGGACGAAATCATCGAGAGCGCGCCGAGATCGTGCAGAATATCTTCAGCTGCAATCGTCTCGCGGCGGATGCGGGATTCGGCGAAGGCCACATCCTCGGGAATCGACGGATCGAGGTGATGGCACACCATGAGCATGTCGAGATGCTCATCCAGCGTGTTCGCCGTGTAAGGCCGCGTGGGGTTGGTGGAACTCGGCAGCACGTTCGCCAGGCTCGCCACCTTGATGATGTCCGGCGCATGACCGCCGCCGGCGCCTTCGGTGTGGAAGGCGTGGATGGTGCGGCCCTTGAAGGCGGCGATGGTGTCCTCGACGAAGCCGCTCTCGTTCAGCGTGTCGGTGTGGATCATCACTTGCACATCGAACCGGTCGGCGACCGACAGGCAGCAATCGATGGCGGCCGGCGTGGTGCCCCAGTCCTCGTGCAGCTTCAGCGACGACGCGCCGGCGCGGATCATTTCTTCCAGTGCGGCGGGCTGCGACGCGTTCCCCTTGCCGGCGAAGGCGATGTTGACGGGCAGTCCCTCCGCGGCTTGCAGCATGCGCATCAGGTGCCAGGGGCCGGGCGTGCAGGTGGTGGCGGAGGTGCCGGTGGCCGGCCCGGTGCCGCCGCCCACCAGCGTGGTGATGCCGCCGGCAAGTGCATCGTCCACCTGCTGCGGGCAGATGAAATGGATGTGGCTGTCGATGCCGCCCGCGGTCAGGATTTTTCCTTCCCCGGCGATGATTTCTGTCCCCGGCCCGATGATGATGTCCACGCCGGGCTGCACATCGGGGTTGCCAGCCTTGCCGATCGCACTGATGCGGCCGTTGGTGATCCCGATGTCGGCCTTGACGATGCCCCAATGGTCGATGATGAGCGCATTGGTAATGACGGTGTCCGCCGCACCCTCGGCCTGACTGGCCTGCGACTGCCCCATGCCATCGCGGATCACTTTGCCGCCGCCGAATTTGACCTCGTCGCCGTAGACGGTGAAATCGCGTTCGACTTCCACCCACAACTCGGTGTCGGCCAGACGCACCCGATCGCCGGTGGTGGGGCCGAACATGTCGGCATAGGCACGGCGGGAAATGCGGGCCATGGCGCTACAGCGCTCCCATCACGTCGCCGCGGAAACCGAACACCGTACGCTTGCCCTGGAATGGCACCAGCGTCACCTCGCGGGTTTGTCCCGGCTCGAAACGCACGGCAGTGCCGGCGGCGATGTCCAGCCGTTGTCCGCGCGCGGTGGTGCGGTCGAAGTGCAGCGCCGGATTGGTTTCGGCAAAATGGTAGTGGCTGCCGATCTGGATCGGCCGGTCACCGGTGTTGGCCACTGTCAGCGTGGTGCGCGGCAGGCCGGCATTCAGTTCGATATCGCCGTCGGCGGTTTCGATTTCACCGGGGATCATACGGGTCGCTCCTACTACCGGATCGGCTCGTGCACGGTCACCAGCTTGGTGCCGTCCGGGAAGGTGGCCTCCACCTGCACGTCGTGGATCATCTCCGCCACGCCCTCCATCACCTGTTCGCGGGTCAGCACGCGGGCGCCTTCCTGCATCAGATCGGCAACCGAACGCCCATCGCGCGCGCCCTCCACCACGAAATCGGTGATCAGCGCCACCGCCTCGGGATGGTTCAGCTTCACGCCGCGGTCCAGCCGGCGCCGCGCCACGATGGCGGCCATCGAGACCAGCAGCTTGTCTTTCTCGCGCGGCGTCAGGTTCATGTTGGGTCCTCAGCACATCCACACGCGCGGGAGATTGCGCCCATCCCGCAGGCAATTGAGCCCCGCCACCACCGCAAGGCGCAGCGTGGCCGCATCCGGTGCCAGGATACGCGCAAGCAGCATGCCGTTCCAGGCACTTGCACCGGCCTCGTACGCGTCCAGCGCGGCGCGCAGCCCCTCCAGTCGCGCCGCCGCATCCGGGGCCACCAGCAGCAACGTCGCCACTGCCCGCGTGCCGCCGCCGATGGCGGGGCGCGCAAGCGCCTCCTCCACATGTTCGGGCACGCGGATGGCATCGTGCAGTATCAGCGCGCCATCGCGGCGAACGCGGATCGTGTCGCGGATGCGCGCCGTGTGCACATGCTCGCCCATGGCGGCGCGGCCGAACACCAGGCTCTCGACGCCCAGGAACCTTGCATCCGCTGCCATATCCACGCTCAGCCGGCGGTCGAGCGCGCATCCATCGAACAGGATCGCCTCCTGCGGCAGCCAGTCCAGCGCGGTGGCTGCTTCCAGCACCAGCTCGGTCCAGATCGTTGCAGGCGGGTCGTCGGGCAGGGCACGATAAAAACGTTCCGCCGCCTGGCTGGCGATCGTTGCCGCGGCACCGTGCTGCAGGTGGACGGAGGTGCGCAGCACATCGCCGCCCGCGACTCCGCCGGAGGTGTTTAGCGTCACCGCCTCCATGCCGTCGTATGGACGCGGGAAACGCGCCTTCAGGCAACCTTCCTGGCGCAGATCAGCAAGGCAAGTCACCACCCCGCGCCGCTTGAACCCAACGGCGAGGGCGCCACGAGCGCGCTGATGGCTCACAGAATGGGGTGCAGGGGTCCACTGACCCCTGCCGGGTCCAGCGACTGTCTTGGCTGTCAAGCGATTTGCCATTTGCGCTGGTCCCGGATGAGTGCGTTGAGGATGGTGAGGAGCTTACGCATGCAGGCGACGAGTGCGACCTTTCGAGGTTTTCCTGCGGCGATGAGGCGTTGATAG
>CAIXDS010000119.1 GCA_903918195.1 uncultured Acetobacteraceae bacterium
ACTGCAGGAGCAGATCGGTGCCGCCGAGCGTGCCGGCCGAACGCCGGCCGAGGCCCAGTTGCAGTTGCTGGCCAACATTGAACTCAGGCAGAACGATACGGAAGGTTACGAGACCACGCTGAAAAAGCTGGTGGCCGTCTATCCCCGGCCGCAATACTGGGCGGGCCTTATTCAGCGCCTCTCCTCACGGCCCGGCTTCCCGCGCCGGCTGGTGCTGGATGTCTATCGCCTGTCGCAGGCGGTCGGCGCGTTGTCGTCGGCCACGCACTACACCGAAGCCGCCGAACTGGCCCTGCAGGCCGGACTGCCAGGCGAGGCCAGGAGGCTGCTCGATCAGGGTTTCACCGCCGGCGTCCTGGGCCATGGTCCTGGTGCCGACCGGCAGGAACGCCTGCGCGCGCTCGCCGCCGAAAGATCCGCCGCCGACCTGAGATCCCTGCCGGACCAACAAAAGGCCGCCGCCGATGGCGCCGATCTTGTCATGGTCGGCCTCGACTATCTTGGCCACGGCCAACCGAAGGAGGCTGCGGCGTTGATCGAGCAGGGGCTTGCAAAAGGCGTCACGGCGAATCCGGAAGACGCCAAGCTGCATCTCGGCATCGCCTATTATGCAGCCGGCCGGAAGGACAAATCCCGGGAGATCTTCCAAACGGTGCAGGGCGCCGGCGACGCCGACCTCGCCCGTTTATGGGCGATCCATAACGGCTCGCCGATTCCCGGCAAAACCGCTGCGGCAAACGAATAAAAGTTTTTGCTTCTTTTTTCAAAAAGAAGTCTTCTGTTCTTTTTTGAAGAAAAGAACCAAAAAACTTTTATTCGTTTAAGGTTTTGCCAATCGGGGAACCAGATCGAGTTCCGGCGGAGAATGGGCACATGCCGGAGCGTAGGTCACATTTCAGCTTACACGATTTGATGACGCTTATTATACCGGACGCCATGCCTTCCACCCGACCGACACCGACTGCCGCCGCCACCGGGTTCCCCGCGGCGAGCCGGGGCGCGATCCTTCGCGCCGGAATGCGCGGCGCCTTCGGGATGTTTCCTTCATTTTCCAGGACGGATACGACCATGGATGCCGTAGTGACGCGCCGGCGGGCGCGCCGGACCACGCCGGACACCCCCGCGCGCAGCATCACCAGGGACGATGTCATCGCCGAACTGCGCCGGCTGGGCGCCACCATAGCGGGCTTCGCGCCGGTGGAGCGTTGGGCCGCGCATGGCGAAGTGCCCCCGGCCTACCGGCCCGAGGCAATCTGGCCACTGGCGCGCACGGTGATCGCTTTCGGCGTGCCGATGCTGCTGCCGGTCATCGAATCGACGCCATCGATCAACTACCAGGAGCATTACGACACCTCCAACCGGCTCCTGGATGAGATCAGCTACCGACTGGCGATCTGGCTGAACGAGGCCGGCCATCCGGCGATATCGCTGCCGCGCGACGGCTATGGCAGCCTGGAAATTCTGCTGACCAACCCGTTCGCCTCATTCAGCCACACCTATGCCGCGAAATATGCCGGGCTGGGCACGGTGGGGATGTCGCGCAACCTGCTGGTGGCACAATACGGTCCGCGGGTGCGGTTGAATTCGGTCTTCACCGCGGCCGCTTTCGACGGCGACCCCGAATTGACCGGGGAGTTGTGCTCGCGGTGCCGGGTCTGCGAGCGGGCCTGCCCGACCGGGGCGATCCGCGCGCGGTCAGACGGTGTGGTGGGTGACCTCGACAAGGATGCCTGCACGCGCCACCACATCACGCTGCGCGACGAGCGGCGCTGGCCCTGCGGCATCTGCGCCAAGGTTTGCGCGGTCGGCGCGGACCGCAAGCTGTACGGCCGGCCGGGCGTGAAGCGCTACCTCGAGGAGCGCGCCGCGCTGGAGAAGAACCCGGACGATCCGCGCTTCCGCTCCGAGGTGCACCTGCGCCGGCACGGGTCCGGCGGCACCCGCATCGCGTGAGCGGGGTCGGAGGGGTCAAACCGATGCGGCAACCGGGTGGCGTGCAACGCCGCTGGCATGCCCGAGGTCAGTCAGCAACCGGCGCTTACAGTGCAGGAAGTCCGGGTCGGCGCGGTCGCGCGGTCGCGCCAGCGGGGGCACCATCGCGGTCCGGATGCGACCCGGATCGGGCTGCATCACCACCACGCGGTCGGCCAGGAACAGCGCCTCTTCAATGTCATGGGTGACCAGGATCATGGTCGGCTGATCATCGCCCCACAGGTCCAGCAGATGCTCCTGCAGGTCGCCCCGGGTCAGGGCATCGAGGGAGGAGAACGGCTCGTCCAGCAGCAGCACCTTGGGGCGCCCGACCAGCGCACGTGCAAGGGCTGCGCGCTGGGCCTGGCCGCCTGACAACTCCCGCGGCCAGCGGCCCGATTGCGACGCCATCCCCACCCGGGCGAGGCTCTCCGATACACGCCGTGTCCGTTCGCCGGCTTGCAGGTGCCGGATGCCAAAGGCAACATTCTGAGCGATGGTCAGCCACGGCATCAGGCGCGGCTCCTGGAACACCAGGCCGATCTCGGGCCGCGGCGCGGTGACCGGGGTGCCGTCGAGGGCGATGCGGCCGGCGGTGGGGCTATCGAGGCCGGCGATCAGGCGCAGCAGCGTGCTCTTGCCACAACCCGAGCCGCCGACAATGGCGAGAATCTCGCCGGCGGCGACCGTCAGGTTCAGCCCGGCCAGGGCCAGCACGCCATTGGGATAGCGCTTGTCCACCTGAGTCACGCTCAGCATGCGCCTACTCCGCCGGCTTGAACGAATCTTGCCAGGTCAGGAAGCGCGCCGACACCGAGGCGAGCAGCCAGTCGGTGAGCTTGCCGAGGATGGCGAAGGCGGTGATGGATGCCAGAATGACCGCCGGCCGGCCGGTCTGCTGGCCATCGATCAGCAGGAAGCCGAGCCCTTCCTCAGCGCCCATGAACTCGGCCGCCACCACGAACATCCAGCCCAGGCCAAGGCCGGATCGCAGGGCGACGACGTAGGTCGGCAGGGTCGCCGGCAGCAGGATGCGGGTGATCATTTCGCCGTGGCTGAAGCGGAAGCTCCGCCCGACCTCGACCAGCTTGCGGTCCACCCCCCGGATGGCCGCCGACAGGCTGAGGTAGATCGGAAAGAACACGCCCACCGCAATCAGGATCACCTTTGAGGTTTCGAAAATGCCGAACCACAGGATGAACATCGGCACCCAGGCGATCGAGGGAATGTTGCGCAGGGCCTGCAGCGTCGGGTCGACCAGTCGCCGCGCCAGGGTCCAATAGCCGCTGACGGCGCCCATCACGGTGCCCGCGGCCACGCCGAAGGCGAAACCCAGCGCCACGCGCTGCAACGTTGCCAGAACATGGCTGGTCAGTTCGCCGCTCTGGGCCAGGCCGGCCAGGGTCGCGACTATTCTCGACGGCGTGGGCAGCAGCCTTCCATCGGCCCATTTCAAGGCCACCGCGGTTTCCCAGGCCAGTGCCAGACCCAGGGGCAGAATGAGCCCGATCAGCCGGTTGGCGCCTGACCACGGACGGGAGGGCGGCGCATCGGCCGCTGCGAAGGACGGGGTAGCGATCGCGTGTCCGGCCGCGGAGATCGCCTCCGTGTTCACGTGATGCCCAGCCTGGCGACGAACGACGCATCGATCAGCGACGCCGCGGTCGCGGGCACATCGACATCGGCGGCAACCACACCGGCCTGCTGCAGCGCGATGCCGGCGGCCTCGATGGTTTTCCGCTGCCGCTCGCCGATGGCGGCAGTGGAAAGATCGGTCCGCTCAAGCTGGCGCGCGGCAACGGCGTCGGTCAGCTTGGCCTGGACGGTGATGGTCTTCTTCAATTCGCCGGGATTGGCGATGGCGAACGCGCGGGCGCGCTCGTAGGCGGCGAGCACCCGCAGCACCAGATCGGGGTGGCCGGCGGCGAATTCCTCGCTTGTATTGAGCACGCCCCAGCTGTTGAACGCCGCATTGCGGTAGAATATCCGCGCCCCATCATCCAGTTCCGCCTGCGCCATCAGCGGATCGAGGCCGGCCCAGGCATCGACATCGCCCTTGGTCAGCGCCAGCCGGCCGTCCTGGTGCTGCAGCAGCACCACCCGCACGTCTTTCTCGGTCAGGCCGTTTGCCGCCAGGGCGCGGATCAGGAAGATATGCGGATCGGTGCCGCGCGTGGCGGCGATGCGCCTGCCTTTGAGATCGGTGACTTTCTGGATGGCCGAGCCGCCCTGGGTCAGCAACGCCGTCCATTCGGGATTGGACGTGACATAAACCGATTTCACCGGATTGCCATTGATGCGGGCGAGCAAAGCGGCGGCACCGGCGGTCGAACCGAAATCCAGGCTGCTTGCGTTCAGGTATTCCAGCGCCTTGTTCGACCCCAGCGACAAAACCCAGCGGACCCTGATGCCGTCTTTGGCCAGGTCCTGCTCCAGCCAGCCCTTTTCCTTCAGCACCAGGCTGACCGGATTGTAATAGGCGTAGTCAATCCGGATTTCGTCCGGCTTGCCCGCAGCCTGGGCGATAAGCGGGCCGGACACGGTTGCGGCCAGCGCGCCCGCACCGAGAGCCCCCACCAGCGACCGTCGGCTGACGCCGCGGCCGGCGCCGGTTCGGGCCGGCGGATGCAATGCGGGTTCGACGTCGCAAGCGGGCATGCAATACCTCGAGTGGGTCCTCGCGGACGGACAGAGTGGCGGCGGAAGGTGCCGGACCCAACCACCTTCGTCAATGGTTGTTCACTTGTTAACCACGATCCTTTGCGATCATATATGTCGCGATGTTCATCGCGCCTCGCATCCCCCAGTGGATTTGTCCGTCGGGACGGGCCTGGCGGTGATCTTCTGTTGGCCGCCGCTTCACCATCGGCCGCCCTGGCCCGGTTACCCCATCGTGCTCGCGCGCACCACGGTCGTGTAGGTCCGCTCGATCAGCGCGAGCGCGCCCCGGTAGCCGACATAGCTGCGCGATAGCACGACCTCGTCGGTGCTCGGATAGCCGATCTCCACCAGCGGCGCCGCGAGTTGCCGCGCCACCTCGCCCTCCCAGGTGGAGCCGAAGACGATCGGCAACTGCCCGGTGAAGTCGGTGTCGGCAATCAGGCGGCGGATGCGATATCCGTCCTCGGCGAAATCCACCTTGGCGCTGACACCGTCAACGATGTCGGCAAATTGCGCGACAATGTCGTCGCGGAATGCCTGCGGCGGGTTCTCCGTAATGACCTGCCGGCCCGGCACCAGCCCGAGCTGATCGACCATGAACTTCGTCACCGCGAGGTTATAGGCACTTTCGCTGACCACCACGAGCTGCGAAGGCAGCCGGTACTGGCTGGTGCAGCCGGCATAGAACGCCGCGAAGTCGCGCAG
>CAIXDS010000120.1 GCA_903918195.1 uncultured Acetobacteraceae bacterium
GTGCTGATCGGCTCATCGGAGACGATGGGCACCGGCGTGAACGTGCAGCAGCGGCTGAAGGCGTTGCACCACCTCGACGTGCCATGGTTGCCCAGCCAGATCGAGCAGCGCGAGGGCCGCATCGAACGGCAGGGCAACCAGCATGAGGAAATCGAGATTTTTGCTTATGCCACGCTCGGCTCGATAGACGCGACGATGTGGCAGAACAACGAGCGCAAGGCGCGGTTCATCGAGGCGGCACTGTCCGGCGACCGCGCCATCCGCCGCCTGGAGGATGTCGGCAGCCAGGCCAACCAGTTCGCCATGGCCAAGGCGATCGCGTCGGGCGACAGCCGGCTGATGCAGAAGGCCGGCCTCGAAAGCGAGATCGCCCGGCTGCAACGCCAGCGCGCGGCGCATGTGGACGACCAGCACGCCATCCGTCGGCAGATCCGCGACGCGACGCGCGAGCAGGCCCATGCCGAGCGGCGGATCAGGGCGATCACGACCGACCTCGCCCGGCGCCTGCCGACCCGCGGCGACCAGTTCAGCATGGAGATCGAGGGGCGGACGATCAAACAGCGCCGGGTCGCCGGTGCCTCGCTGCTGACGAAAATCCGGCTCGCCGCGCGGGCGCGCGATCCCCGCTGCTGGACGGTCGGCCGCATCGGCGGCTTCGACCTGACCTGCGACATCCGGGCCGCCCGGCAGGACGCACGGCTGGAGCCGGACCTCGTGTTGGAGCGGACCGACTTCGCGCAGCCCATCGCCATCGACGGCGAGACGACGGCAGCCGGGCTCCTCGCCCGGCTGGAGCACGCGCTCGACCGGATGGAGGCCGACCTCGAAGAACATCGCCGCCGCGTCACCGACGCGCAACTGCGGCTGGCCGGCTACGAACCGCGCCTCGGCGAGGCGTTCCCGTTGCAGGGCGAACTCGATGCCAAGCTCGCCCAGCTTGCCGACATCGAGGTGGACCTCGCCGCCACCGAGGGCGTGGGCGGCGAGAAGCGTCCGGCACTGGCGCAAGAGGCGGCCTGAACGCCTGTGGCTTTCCAGCCCCAAACCGGCCACCGGGCCAACCCAGACCCGAATGATGCCCGTGCGCTGGCGGGCATCACACCCGCGCCGGGCGGCCTCCTGGCATGACTCTATTTGGTGGCCGCCTTGCGAGGCCGGCCACCTTTGCGGCCATTCTTGCGCGCGGCGGCGACCTTCGCGGCGGTGCGCGCCAGGCCGCCGCTCTTGCCGAGCAGTCCCGCCATCCAGCGCGGCGATCCGAAGACACCTTCCAGCAGCGCCGGGAGGTACAAATCCGCATCGAGTTTGGGCCAATGCAGGCCCAGGCCGGTGGGCGTGATTTCGATGATGGCCAGGTCGGCCGGCTTCGCATCGGCCAGGCCTTCGGCCAAATGCGGGGGAAAGGCCAGTTCAAGGCCGTTGCTCAGCGTGACCATGATGCGTCCCACGCGGCGGTCATAGCGCGCCGCGACCGCGTGCGGGCCGCTCTCCCGGCGGATGCGCATGCGCTCTTCGGCCTCCTGGATCGCGGCGTCAGAGATTTCCACGGATCGTCTCCCATTCAGTGCAAAGAGCTGGGATATGGGCCAGCAGATCGGCGCCTATCTGGCGTATCTCGGGTGCGTTGAACCCGAAGCTTTCACGCAGGTCCGCCGGGCCGCCTGGGCAGTTGAGCAAGAACACAGCTTCACCTTTCGCGCCAATGACATGCACATGGGGCGGCGGGTGGTCGTTGGGGTAGATCGTGACCCGCAGGCCGCCGATACGCAGGATCGTGGGCATGATGTGGTGTAGCAAAAACCCAAGCGATTTGGAATGCTGAAACCGCCAGCCCAACCACGGGCGGCTCCGCCCGCGCGATAGTCCGCCCAGCCAGCCGGATATCCTGCTGTTGGCGGCCTCCGAAAACCGGAACGGGAGAACGGGGCGCAGAAAACGGCTGCCGCATCGCCGTCCGCCGCCGCAAGGGACCGGCCTTCGGCCTCGCGCTGCGCGCGCCCTTGCCCCGGCGGATCGGGATGCGCCGCGCGGGATGGGTCTTCCCGAAGAACAGGGAGGATGAAACCCGAACCCAAAGGAACCCGCCATGGCCGACGATTTCACGAAATTCAACTTTTCCATTTCGGTGGCGCCTGACGCCAACAACGGCGGCACCGGCGCGCAGCTCGACTTCCTGTTCGAGCATGGCTGGAACCCGCTGGAACAACTGCTGCGGGAGCCGAGAGCATGACCGGCCGCATCGACGCGAAGATCACCTTCAACGTCACCATCCATGACCAGCGTGCCCTGCGCCGCGCCGCCTGGAAGCGTGCCAAGGAAGACCGGACGACGGCGCGGGACCACGCCGAGTTTCGCCGGCGCGTGGGCGGCGTCGAGGCTGACCTGCTGACCCTGCTCGACGACCGGATGTCACCGCCCGGCGCTTCGATCGAAGACTCCTGCGTGGAGTTGTTCCGGTTGGAAGCGGCGCTGTGACCGAACTGGAAGCACTGAAGTTCGCGCGTGACATGCCGGCCACCATTCACACCTTGCTGCATTACACGGTTGAGGACGCCAGCGTCAGCTATGCCTATCGCAAACGCGATGACGCGCTCACTTCCGCCCGCAACGCCGCCGAGGCGCACGCGGCTGATCTGCGGCGCGTCGACAGCGCCTTCCTGAGCAGCACGGACGTCGACGACAGTTACGAAATCGTCGTCGAGGACTTCCGGTCCTGGGCCATCGTGTCCCTGCGACATCGACCCACTGGAGAATCCGGCAGCCCCTGGCGCTGGATCATCCAGCAGCATGAGGTCGTCGAAACGCTCCACCACGAGGAGACGGCTGCCCTGGTGCTGCCGGAACTCGCCGTGAGCCAACCTTGATCCGCGAGTATCACGCGCATCGCCGGCGCGGCGGGCCGAGCCCGCTCGGCGTCGGCGTCATCCCGGTCGGCGCCGTCTTCTATATTCAGGACGA
>CAIXDS010000121.1 GCA_903918195.1 uncultured Acetobacteraceae bacterium
AGGAGATGCCGCGGCCCTTCCTCACCCCCCTCTTCCCAAAACCCTTAAAGTGATGGGGTCCAGGGGCCTCTCGGCCGTCGTGCCGAAGGCGCGCTGCGCGCGACGGCGGGTCCAGGGCAGAGCCCTGGCCTTCCTTCACCCAATTGCCCTGCCGCCGCGGCTGAAATCCGGCGCCCGTTTCTCGAAGAACGCCGCCACCGCCTCCTGCAGCTCGGCCGACTGCAACTGACGCACGAACACCGTTGCCTCCTCCTCAATCCGCTCGGCCACCGTGACAGAGGCGGATTTCAGCAGCGCCTTGGTGGCAAGCAGCGCCGCCGGTGCTTTGGCAGCCAGCCGGTCGGCGAGCGCACGTGCGGCCGCCAGCAGGTCGGCCGCCGGCACCACCCGCCCGACCAGCCCGATGCGCTGGGCCGTCGCCGCGTCGAACGGATCGCCGAGAAAAAACAGCTCGGCCGCACGCTGGTAGCCGGCCAGGCGGGGCAACAGGAGAGAACTTGCCGCCTCCGGCACCAGGCCGAGGTTCACGAAGGGCAGCATAAACCGCGCGTCCTCGGCAGCGAGGACAAGATCGCAGTGCAGCAGCATGGTGGTGCCGATGCCCACCGCCGGCCCTTGCACCGCCGCCACCAACGGCTTGCGCGCGCCGGCCAACCCGCGCAGGAAGCGGAATACCGGCCGGTCTGAGCCGTCGGGCGGATGGGCGAGGAAATCGTGCAGGTCGTTGCCGGCGGTGAATGCCCCGCCGTGTCCGTGGAACAGCACCACCCGCACGGCTTCGTCCGCCTCCGCCGCTTCCAGCGCCTCGGCCAGGGCGGCATACATCGCCACCGTAATGGCGTTGCGCTTGTCCGGCCGGTCGAACACGATCTCGGCGACCGCGCCGCGGCGCTCCGTGGTGATGCCGCTCATGGGCGGGTGATCAGCATGAGGGCCGGGTTCTCGAATGGTTCGGTCATGTTTGTTTCCTCCAGGCTGCGCGCGCGGACAGCGAAGCAAGGTCCTTTGCACCCCATTCGTCCAGCGGTTTTTGGCACACGCGGCACTCACCCCAGCCGGGACACCCCTTCGGCCGACATCCAGGCCAGCCTTCCCGCGGCGATGGTCGCCACCGGCCGCGGTGGGCCGTGCTGCGCGGACACCAGCACCAGATCGGCGCGCTTGCCGGGCAGCAGGCGGCCACGGTCCGGCAGGCGCGCCGCGTCCGCCGCATGGGCCGACACCAGCGCCCAGGCGGCGGCCAGGTCCAACACGCCGCGCTGCGCGAGGACGAAGGGGGCCTGCAGCAGACACGGATAATAATAGTCGCTGGTAAGCACGCGGCAGATGCCGGCCTCGGCCATCACGGCGGCCGACGCCCAGCCCATATGGGAGCCGCCGCGCACCACATTGGGGCTGCCCATGGCGACGAAATCACCGGCGGCGGCGGCAGCCTCGGCGACCTCCACGGCCATGGGAAACTCGCAGATTTGCGCCCCGCGGCGGCGGAAATCCGCACGCGCCTGGAGCGTTTCGTCGTCGTGGCTGGCCATCGGCAGGCCGGCCGCGCGGGCGGCGGCGGCGATGCGGTCCAGCGCCGGCCCGACATCGTCCGCCCTGGCGCCGACGCCGCCGGCGAGGGCGCGGAATTCCGCCAGACTCATGCCGGCGCGGTCGCTGTATTTGGCGCCCTTCACCGGGTCGTGCACGCGGCGCAGGATCGCCGGGGTGTGGTCGTTGAAGGCCAGCAGGTGCACCCGGCCGGCGGCGATGTCGGCCAGCGCGGTGTCCAGCGCGTCGAGGTTGTAGGCCTCCCAGCGCAAATGGATGCGCATGTCGCACACCCAGGCGCGCGCATGCAGCGCGTCCACCAGGGCGCGCCATGATTCTATGCTCCGCAGCCCGGGTTCCCAGGACAGGGTGACGCCGTGATAGGCGGTGGTGATGCCGTTGCCGAGCAATTGCCGCTCGGTCTCCGCCAGCGCCAGCGCGGCGGCGAAATCGACGCCGGGGCGGGGCTGCAACTGGCGCTCGAAGGCATCGCCATGGATGTCGATGATGCCGGGCAGCACTTTTAGCCCGCGCGCATCCAGCACCGCGGCGCCGGACTCGCCGGCTTCGGCGATGCGCTCCCCGGCGACCCACAGATCGGCGATGACAAACCCGCTGTCGGGACAAAGCACTTCGCCGCCGGCAATCCGCAATGGTCGCATCGTTTTTCCTCTACGGCTCGAACACGATCTGTACCCGCGGCGTCGGGTAGCAACTGATGCCAAACTCGATCACCGCGCCGGCGGCATCGACGTTGACGTTTTCGGTGACCAGCAGCGGCCGGTTGCGCGGCATGCGCAGCAACTCGGCCTCGTTGCCCTGCGGCATGCGCGCGCTGACGCGGGTCTGCTGGCGGCGGTAATCGTTCACGCCGACGCGGGCGAGCGCTTCGGTCACGCTCGCGCAGGCCTGCAGCGCGTCCAACAGGCCGGGATAGCGGGCGGCGGGAAAATGGTGGCTGCTCAGGCTGACCGGGCGGCCATCGGCCAGGCCCAGCCGCGTCAGCCGCGCCACGCGCGCGCCCTCGGGCAGGCCGAGACCGGCGGCGACGGCGGCGTCGGCGGCGAGTTCGCGCACATCCAGCACCCGTCCGCCCGGCTCCTTGTTGTGCGCGCGTATCCACTCGGAGAAGCGGGTGCGGGCGCTGATGGCGTAGTCCAGCACGTCTTCGGCGATGAAGCTGCCGCGGCCCTGCTCCACCTGCACCAGGCCGGCGCGCGACAATTCCTCCAGCGCCCGGCGCACGGTGTGGCGGTTGACGCCGAAGCGGGTGGACATCTGCGCCTCGGTGGGCAGACGGGCGCCCGGGGCGAGCACGCCGTCGGTGACGTCCTGTTCGATCGAGCGGGCGATCTGCTGCCACAGGGCGATGCCCCGACCATGCTCCAGCGGGGCGGCCAAAGGCCCGGGCGACGCCTGCGTCATGCGAACTTCATCCATTCTCCGGCCCGGACCGTGCGAGTGACGCTTGACGCATAGCAAAGAAAAGCTCTAGCTGTCTAGACATCTACACAGCATTCCGACCGCCCCATGCCCGATACGCCCCTTCCTGATTCCGCCCCGCGACAGCACTGGATGAGCGTGCTGGCCCGCGCCGGCACCGACGAAATTGCCGCGCTGCTGACCAACGTCCCCGCCCTGCCTGCCCATGTCCGCTTGCGCGGGCCGGAAGCCGGGCTGGTCATGCTGCGCGGCCGTGCCGGCGGCGCCGGGGCGGCGTTCAACCTGGGTGAGATGACGGTGACGCGTTGCACCGTGCGGATCGCCGACGGCCAGGTCGGCCACGCCTATGTCGCCGGCCGCGACGCCATGCAGGCCGAGCTGGCCGCGCTGCTGGACGCGGCACTGCAGGACCCGGCCCGGCATGATGCCTTGCAGGCGGCGGTGATTGCCCCGCTCGCCGCCCGCCAGCTGGCGGCGCGCGACGCCGCTGCCCGCCGTGCCGCGGCGACACGGGTGGAATTCTTCACCATGGCAACGATGCGGACCACCGAATGAGTATCGACCTGCCCGGCTTCGCCGACCCCGTGCTGGGGTCGCAGGCCTGTTTCCGCGCCGTGCTCGACGCCATGGCACGGCCCGGCACGTTCCGCGCGGCCGGCGCGGGCCTGAGCCCGCCCGCCCCGCTTGTGCCCGCCGCGGCCGCGGTGCTGCTGACATTGGTGGATGCCGAGACGCCGTTCTACCTCGCCCCCGGCTTTGCCCCGGCGCAGGACTGGATCGGATTTCATTGCGGTGCGCTGCCCGTCGAGTTCCCCGGCGTCGCCGCGTTCGTGCTCGCCGATACGTTGCCCGACCTCGCCGCGCTGGCGGCCGGCAGCGACGAGTCGCCGGACGCGTCGGCCACGGTGATCCTGCAGGTCGCGGCGCTGGGCAGCGGCCGGCGCCTGCGCTTGTCCGGTCCGGGCCTGCGCGTGCCCGTCTCCGTGGACGTGACGGGGTTGCCGGACAATTTCCCCGTGCTCTGGGCGGCGAACCACGCGCTGTATCCGCGCGGCATCGATATTCTTCTGTGCAGCGGCACCACCCTGGCGGCGCTGCCGCGCAGCGTGCGAGTGGAGGGCTGAGCCATGGCCTATGTCGCGGTAAAAGGCGGCGAGCGCGCCATCGATAACGCCCATGCCTGGCTCGCCGAGGCGCGGCGCGGCGATACGTCGGTCGCCGAAATCGGCACCGCGCAGATCGCCGGACAGCTCGGCCGCGCGGTGGACCGGGTGATGACCGAGGGCTCGCTGTACGACCGCGAACTGGCCGCGCTGGCGATCAAGCAGGCGCAGGGCGACCTGATCGAGGCAGCCTTCCTGCTGCGCGCCTACCGCACCACCCTGCCCCGCTTCGCCCATGCGGCCCCGGTGGACACAGCCGCGATGCAGATCCGACGACGCATTTCCGCGGTCTACAAGGATTTGCCGGGTGGGCAGGTGCTCGGCCCCACCTATGACTACACCCACCGGCTGCTGGATTTTTCGCTGTTGGGCGAAGCCGTTCCGCCGCCGGCCCCCGAGGCGCCGGCAGCGGCTGCGAACATGCCGCGCGTCACCGACATCCTCGCCCATGAGGGCCTGATCGAGGCGGATGGCGCGGGAGGAAAAGAGCCCGGCGACATCACGCGCGAACCGCTGTCCTTTCCGGCCGAACGTGACGTGCGCCTGCAATCGATCGCGCGCGGCGACGAAGGTTTTCTGCTCGCGCTGGGCTATTCGACGCAGCGCGGCTGGGGCGGTTCGCACCCGTTTGTCGGCGAAATCCGCGCCGGCGACGTGTCGGTGGAAATCACCCCGCCGGAGCTGGGTTTTGCCATCGATATCGCCGATGTCACGCTGACCGAATGCCAGATGGTCACCCAGTTCAAGGGCAGCAAAACCGTGCCGCCGCAGTTCACCCGCGGCTACGGCCTCGCCTTCGGCCATGCCGATCGCCGCGCCATGGCGATGGCGCTGGTGGACCGCGCCATGCGCGCGGAGGAGTTGGGCGAGGAGGTGACCGCGCCGGCACAGAACGTCGAGTTTGTGCTGTACCACTGCGACAACATCGAGGCGACCGGCTTCGTCGAGCACCTCAAGCTGCCGCACTACGTCGATTTCCAGAGCGAGCTGGAAACCATCCGCCGCATGCGCGCCGAAGCGCGGGAGGACGCGGCATGAACACCGGCTATAATTTCGCCTATCTGGATGAGCAGACCAAGCGCATGGTCCGCCGCGCCATCCTCAAGGCGGTGGCCATTCCGGGCCACCAGGTACCGTTCGGCAGCCGCGAGATGCCGCTGCCCTATGGCTGGGGCACCGGCGGCATCCAGCTCACCGCCTCCATCATCGGCCCGGACGATGTGCTGAAGGTGATCGACCAGGGCGCCGACGACACCACCAATGCGGTGTCGATCCGCCGCTTCTTCGCCCGCACCGCCGGGGTGGCGCCGACCACGCGCACCGGCGACGCCAGCATCATCCAGACGCGCCACCGCATCCCGGAAAAGCCCCTGCGCGAGGACCAGATCATCGTCTACCAGGTTCCGCAGCCCGAGCCGCTGTCACGGCTTGAGCCGAGCCGGGCGGAGACGCGGCGCATGCATGCGCTGTCCGAATACGGCCTGATGCATGTGAAACTCTATGAAGACATCACGCGGTTTGGACACGTGGCAATCAGCTACGATTATCCGGTGATGGTGAATCATCGCTACCTGATGGCGCCCTCGCCGATTCCGGCCTTCGACAATCCGAAGCTGCACATGATGCCGGCGTTGCAGCTGTTCGGCGCCGGGCGCGAGAAACGCATCTATGCGGTGCCGCCCTGGACCGACGTGCGCAGCCTGGATTTCGACGACCACCCCTTCCGCGCCGCCCGTGCGCCGCATTCCTGCGGCCTGTGCGGCGCCACCGACGGTTATCTCGATGAAGTGGTGGTGGATGATCGCGGCGGGCGGCTGTTCGTGTGTTCCGACACCGACCATTGCGAGACGCGCCGCGCCGCCGGCCACACCGGCGCCGACGCGCTGGCGGCGGAGTGAGGCGATGAGCGAGGACACGCTGCTTTCCGCCAGCCGCCTGACGCTGCGCTTCGGCGCGGTGCCGGCGCTGGTCGAGGTCGATGCCGAGCTGTGGCCCGGCGAGGTGCTGGCAGTGGTCGGCGAATCGGGCTCGGGCAAGACCACGCTGCTGAACGTGCTGTCCGGCCGGCTGCGCCCGCAATCCGGCGTGGTCTGGTACCGCGACCCCGAAGGCCGCCTGCACGATGTGCATGCGATGCCGCTGCCGGCGCTGCGCGCGTTGCATCGCTCCGACTGGGGTTTTGTCCATCAGAACCCGCGCGAAAATCTGCGTTTGGGCGTCACCGCCGGCGGCAACGTGGGGGAGCGGCTGATGGCGCAGGGATCGCGCCATTACGGCCGCATCCGCGAGGAGGCGATTGGCTGGCTGCGGCAGGTGGAAATCGACGCCGACCGGGTGGATGACCTGCCGCGCACTTTTTCCGGCGGCATGCTGCAACGACTGCAGATCGCCCGCACGCTGGTGACGCATCCGCGGCTGGTGTTCATGGACGAACCGACCGGCGGGCTCGATGTGTCGGTGCAGGCCCGGCTGCTCGACCTGATCCGCAGCCTGGTGTCCCGGCTCGGCATCGCCGCCGTGCTGGTCACGCATGATCTGGCGGTGGCGCGGCTGCTGGCGCATCGCATCATGGTGATGCAGCGCGGCCGGGTGGTGGAGGCGGGCCTGACCGATCAGGTGCTGGACGATCCGCGGCACGAATACACGCAGCTTCTCGTCAGTTCGGTGCTGCAGGCATGAGCACCGTGATGCTGCGCACAGACTCCTTGGACAAATCCTTCACCCTCCACCTCCGCAACGGCCTGCGCATCCCCGTGCTGCACGACGTCAATCTCGCCGTACATGCGGGCGAATGCGTTGCCCTCACCGGCCCGTCCGGCGCCGGGAAAACGACCCTTCTGCGCAGCCTGTACGGCAATTACCGCGCCGATGCCGGCCATATCTGGTTGCGCCATGACGGCGCGATGATCGACATCGCCGCCGCCCCGCCGCGCACCGTGGTGCAGGTGCGCGCGGCCACCCTCGGCTATGTCAGCCAGTTCCTGCGCGTGGTGCCGCGCGTGCCCGCGCTCGACATCGTCGCCGACGCCGCGCGCGGCCTGGCCCCCGACGTGGCCCGCGCCCGCGCGGAGGAGTTGCTGCTGCGGCTCAACATCCCGCGCCGGCTGCATGCCCTGCCGCCGGCGACGTTTTCCGGCGGCGAGCAGCAGCGGATCAACCTTGCCCGCGGCTTCATCGGCCGCCATCCGGTGCTGCTGCTCGACGAGCCCACCGCCAGCCTGGACGCCGAAAACCGTGACATCGTCATCGCCATGATCCGCGCGGCAAAGGCGGAAAAAATTGCCATCGTCGGCATTTTCCACGACACCACCGTGCGCGACGCGGTCGCCGACCGCACCCACGACGTGACGCCGCTGCAGGATGCCGCATGACCGTTCTGACCAATGCCCGCCTTGTTCTGCCCGATCAGGTGGTCCTCGGCAGCCTCGTGCTGCGCGGCGCGCTGATCGAGGCTGTCGCCGAAGGGCGCAGCATCTTGCCGGGCGCGATCGACTGCGGCGGCGATTTCCTCATCCCCGGCGTGATCGACGTGCACACCGATAACCTGGAGCGCCAGGTGCAGCCGCGCAACACCGCGCGCTGGCCGTCGCGCTCGGCGCTGGTGGCGCATGACGCGCAATGCGCCGCCGCCGGCGTCACCACGGTGCTCGACGCCTTGTGCGTGGGCGATCTCGGCTTCGATGGCGGACGACTGCAGACCTATCGCGATGGCGTGGCCGATCTCGACGCGCTAGCCGGCACGGGGCTGCTCAAGAGCGAACATTTCCTGCATCTGCGCTGCGAATTGCCGGCGCCGGACATGCTCGCACTGGTCGAGCCGGCGATTGACAATGCGCGCCTGCGCATGGTCAGCCTGATGGACCACAGCCCCGGCGTGGGCCAGTACGCCAGCCTCGAGCGCTACCGCGCGCTGCGCCGCACCGAGGGCGTCACGGAGGATTTCATCGAGCGCCGCATCGAGGAGTTGCAGGCGCAGCGCGAAAAATGGCGCACGCCCAACCGGCGCGCCCTGCTCGCCCGGCTGGCGGACCACGACGTGCATCTGGCCAGCCACGACGACCGCACGGAAGAAGAAATCGAGGAAAACTTCCGCGACGGCATCCGCATCAGCGAATTCCCGGTGCACATGGACGCCGCCCGGGCGGCGCGGGCGCGCGGCATGGAGATCATCGCCGGCGCGCCGAACATCGTGCGCGGTGGCAGCCATTCCGGCAACGTCGCGGTGGTGGATCTGGTGCGCGCCGGCGTGGTGGACGCGCTGGCCAGCGACTACGTGCCGGCCAGCCTGGTGGAGGCTGCGTTCCTGGCCGGCAGCATGACCGGCATCGCCCTGGCCGACGCCGTCGCGTTGGTCACGGAGCGGCCGGCGCGCATGTGCGGCCTGTTGGACCGCGGCCGCCTCGCGCCCGGGCTGCGCGCCGACCTCGTGCGGGTTCACCTGCATGAAGATTTGCCGGTGGTTCGCCAGGTCTGGCGCGCCGGCGAACGGGTCGCCTGATGCGCGGCGCCCGGGTGGGGCTGTACTACGCGCCCGCCTTCGACGATCCGCTCTGGACGCGCGGCGCCGCGTGGCTGGGCCGCGACCCGCGAACCGGCGCGATATGCCCGCAACCGGCGCTGCCCGATATCGCGGCGCTCACCGCCGAGCCGCGCCTGTATGGTTTCCACGCCACGCTGAAGCCGCCGATGGCGCTGCGCGACGGCATCACCTGGGACGAGCTGGTGCTGGCCACGCGCGCCATCGCCGCCAGCGTCCCCGCTTTCGACCTGCCCGCGCTGGCGGTCGCCAACCTGCACGGCTTCCTCGCCCTGCGCGAGACCGCGCCGAGCCCCGAATTGCAGGCGCTGGCCGATGCCTGCGTGGCCGGCGCCGACCATCTGCGCGCACCGCCGGACGAGGCGGAGGTGACGAAGCGCCGGCGCGGCGGGCTGTCGCCGGCGCAGGATGCCAATCTGCTGCGCTGGGGCTACCCTTACGTGTTTGCCACCTGGTTGTTCCACATGACGCTGACGCGGCGGCTTGCCGCCGACGAACACGACCTGGTGCGGCCCGCGGCAGAAGACTGGTTCGCGCCGTCCCTGGCCCTGCCGCGGCGCGTGGCGGACATCTGCCTGTTCGTGCAGCGCCGCGCCGGCGCACCCTTCATTCTCGCCGAACGGGTCGCGCTGGCAGGGTAACGCGAAGCTCTCGCGATCGACCGGATCATGCCTGCCTCCGGTTGGACCGCGCGGACGGTGAGGCTACGCTGGAGCTGATGCAAGCAAGGAAGAAAGGCCAGGGGCGCTGCCCCTGGACCCCGCCAAGGGCCGGGAGGCCCTTGGAACCCATTCTGGAGTCGGGTTGGGGGCTGATCCCAGAAGGAGGGTGCGGGTGGATGCGCCGGACAGCAGAATAACGGAAGTGCTGCAGGATGCGGTGACGCGCGGCGCCCTGCCGGGCGCAGTGGCACTGGCAGTGAACCTTGACGGCATCGTGTTCAAGGCCGCTGCCGCAATCCCCGCCGATACGATCTTCTGGCTTGCCTCGATGACCAAGGCCATCGTCTCGGTCGCTTCCATGCAGCTTGTCGAACAAGGCCGGCTGACTCTCGATGCGCCAATCGGCGCCATCCTGCCGGCGCTCGCGGCGCCGCTGGTGCTGGAAGGATTCGACGCCGCCGGCACGCCGAGGCTGCGCCCGGCCCGCACGGCCATGACACTGCGCCACCTGCTCACCCACACCGCCGGCTACGGCTATCATTTCTGGAACCAGGACCTCGGCCGCTATCTCAACCAGGCCGGCCTGCCGCCCATCCCCACCAGCTGGGACGAGGCGGCGCGCACGCCGCTGCTGTTCGACCCGGGCACGCGCTGGACCTACGGCATCAACACCGACATCGTCGGCCTGGCCGTGCAGGCGGCGAGCGGGCAGACGCTGGAGGCGTATCTGCGCGCGCACGTGCTGGAGCCGCTCGGCATGCACGACACCGGCTTCCGGCTGACACCGGCGCAACGGGCCCGCCTGGGGCGGATGCATCGCCGGGATGCCGCCGGCCTGCTGCGGCCCATGGACTGGTCGGTCGGCGAGGGCCAGGGCTTCACCGGCGGCGGCGGCGGCCTGTGCGGCACGGCATCCGACTACGGACGCTTCCTGCGCATGCTGCTGAATGGCGGCGCGCTGGACGGGGTGCGCCTGCTACGGGCGGACACGGTCGCGGACATGGGTCGCAACCATATCGGCGACCTGCAGGTGCACACGCTGGTCACCGCGGTGCCCAGGCTCGCCAACGACGCCAACCTGTTTCCCGGCATGGAGCAGAAATGGGGGCTCGGCTTCCTGCTCAACACCGCGCCGGGACCGAACGGCCGCAGCGCCGGCAGCATGGCCTGGGCGGGCCTGGCCAATTGCTATTACTGGCTCGATCCGGCACGCGGCGTGGCAGGGTGCCTGATGACGCAGCTGCTTCCCTTTGCCGATGCAACGGTGATGCAGGTGTTCGGCGGGGTGGAGCGGGCAGCCTACGCGGCCGGGCCGTGATGACCCCGGGTCGTCATGCCCGGGACCCGCCCGGGCATGACGATGGAGTTGCTTGCCGGCGCGCCGGCGGTTACTGCACCTTGCCGATATCCTTCGCGAAATCGTCGGTGTCCACCACGGCCTGCCAGTACAGCACGGTGCAGGCGACGGCGGGCGGCAGCGACGGATAGCGATCCTTCGCCGCGACGGCTGCGAACTGGCCGCGTGACAGGCCCTGCAGCAGGTTGCCCAGCAGCAGGCTGCTGCCACGGTCATCCTTGTCGCGCGCCGACACCACCCGCACCGTCACGCGCTCCAGCGCGTCGCAGGAACTGGTGGTACCCTCGCCCACCAGCGGATAGGCGAATGCCGCGACGGCGACGATGACGACCAGCAGGATCAGATTTTTCAACATCATTCTCATCCGAAATCAGTGAGGCGGTGACACTAGCCTGCCCACAGCGGCCGCGCAAAGTCCGCCCCGCCCCGCTCAGGAGCCGATTCAGGGGAACAGCCCGCGCATCTTCTTCGCATCGCGCACCTTCTGCACCCCGATCGATGTCGCCGCATCGCGGTGCGCCACGTGGTCCTGCTCCACCCGCGCCATCACCCGGTTGAAGGCCCGGTCCAGCACCCGGTTCAGCCGGCTCAGCACCTCGGCCTCGTCCCAGAAGAATTGCTGCAGGTCCTGCACCCACTCGAAATAGCTCACCACCACGCCGCCGGCATTGCACAGGATGTCGGGAATAACGAACACGTCGCCGCGGCGCCCGGCGAGCACGCGGTCGGCCTCCGGCGTGGTCGGCCCGTTGGCGCCCTCGGCCAGGATGCGGCATTGCAGCTTTCCGGCATTGGCGCCGGTGATGACCTGCTCCACCGCCGCCGGCACCAGCACGTCGCAGGGCAGGGTCAGCAGCGTGGCGGGATCGCAGGCCGCCTCGCTCGACCAGCCCGCCAGCACGCCGTGCGCGGCCACGTGGCGCTGCAGCGCCGGCAGGTCGAGCCCCTTGGCGTCGTAGTAACAGGCGGTGTGGTCCGACACGCCGAGGATGCGCACCCCGCGCTCGGTGAGCGCCATGGCGCTCACCGAGCCGACATTGCCGAACCCCTGCACGATGGCGGTGGCGCCAGCCGGGTGCATCTGCAGCCGCTCCATGGCGCGGCCCACCAGGTGCGCCACGCCGCGGCCGGTCGCCTCGCGCCGTCCCTCGGTGCCGCCGGCGCTGACCGGTTTGCCGGTGACGATTTCGGTCACCGTCTTGCCCTGGTACATGGAATAGGTGTCCATGAACCACGCCATCACCTGCTCGTTGGTGCCCATGTCGGGCGCCATCACGTCGGTGCGCGGGCCGACGAAGGGAATCATCTCCTGCATGTAGCGGCGCGACACGGCTTCCAGCTCGCGCCGGCTGAGTTTGTAGGGGTCGCAGGCCACCCCGCCCTTGGCGCCGCCATAGGGCAGGCCGCACAGGGCACATTTCCAGCTCATCCACACCGCCAGCGCCGCCACCTCGCCGACATCGAGCTTGGGCGAGTAGCGCGTGCCGCCCTTGGTCGGGCCGAGGGTGAGATGGTGCTGCACCCGGTAGCCCTGGAACACGGTTTCGTGGCCGTTGTCCATGTGCACCGGAACCGACACCGCGACGGCGCGCTTGGGATAGAGCAGCCGGTCGCGCTCGCCCTTGGGAATGTCCAGATAGTCGGCGACGGTGTGGAACTGCTCCCGCGCCATGTCGAACACGGGACCGGTGTAGAGGGTCATGGCGGACGTTTCCTCCTTCTCGCGGTCCGATATCCGGCCGCAGCTTTTGCTTGCCGCCGAACATGGCGGAATTCCGCAGCGCTGGGATCACAGCGCCGCGAGCGCCCTCACCGCTTCGGCGGCGGCTTCTTGGCCGGCGCCCGCGCACCGCCGGCGGGGCGTTTCGCGGCGGCAGCGGCGCGCTTGGGCGGCGCTTTCGCCGCCGGTTTCGCCGCGGAACCGGCGCGCAACTGGGCAATGGTGGCGCGGCTGGTGATCTGCTCCGGGTTCAGGCGCAGTTCAATCACCGCCGGCTTGCCGCTTTCCACCGCGCGCCGGAATGCGGGAGAAAAATCCGCGGTGGCCGCCACCACCTCGCCATGACCGCCGAACGCCTCGATGAACTTCGCGAAGTCGGGGTTGGTCAGGGCGGTGCCGGAGACGCGGCCCGGATAGGCACGTTCCTGATACATGCGGATGGTGCCGTACATCTGGTTGTTGCCCACCAGCACGATGGGGGCGACGCCGTGGTGGAAGGCGGTGGCCAGTTCCTGCCCGGTCATCAGGAAGCCGCCATCGCCGACGAAAGCCACCACCTGGCGGTCCGGGTGGGCGATCTTGGCGCCGACCGCGGCGGGCACCGCATAGCCCATCGACCCGTTGGCCGGCCCGATAAAGCGCTGGCGGTCGGAGAAATGCATGAAGCGAATGGGCCAGGCGGAGAAATTGCCGGCGTCGGTGGTCAGGATCGCATCGTCCTCGAGCAGCCCCTCCAGGTCGCGCAGCACCTGACCGAGATTGAGCGGCCCCTCGTAGTCCGGCACGTCCCGCCCGGCCAGGCGCAGCGCGCGCAACTCGTGCCGCCATTCGCCCCAGGCCGGCGTCACTGGCGCCAGCTTCGCCGCGGCGGCGGCGAACAGGTCGAGCTCGGAGACGATGCCGAGCGCGGGCCTGAACACCCGGCCGATCTCGGCGGCGTCCGGATGGATGTGCACGATCGGCGTGCGGCCGGCCGGGTCGAACAGCGTGTAGCCCTGGGTGACCGCCTCGCCCAGGCGGGTGCCGATCGCCAGGATCAGGTCGGCCTCGCGCGCCCGCGCCACCAGCGCCGGGTCGGACCCGACGCCGAGATCGCCCACATAGCTGTCGAGCGTGCCGTCGTACAGCGCCTGCCGGCGGAAACTCACGGTCACCGGCAGATCGTTAGCGGTAAGAAACGTACGGATGTCGGCGCGCGCCTGCTCGCTCCAGCAACTGCCGCCGAGGATGGCGAGCGGCTTGCGGGCCCGCGCCAGCAGGGTCGCAAGCCGCTCCAGCGCGGCGTCGTCGGGACGGGCGCGAAACACCGGGGCGCGGCCGATATCGGGCACCTCGACGCTGTGTTTCTGCATGTCCTCCGACAGCGCGATCACCACCGGGCCGGGGCGGCCGGTGGTGGCGACATCGACGGCGTGCGCCACCAGTTCGGGAATGCGCGCGGCATCGTCAATCTGCGTCACCCACTTGGCCAGCGGCTGGAACATGCGGCGGTAATCGACTTCCTGGAAGCTCTCGCGGTCGGTCTCCGCGAACGGGATCTGGCCGACGAACAGCAGCAGCGGGGTGGAATCCTGGAACGCCACGTGCACGCCGATGGCGGCGTGGCAGGCGCCGGGTCCGCGGGTGACGAAGGCTGCGGCGGGGCGGCCGGTGAGCTTGCCGCAGGCTTCGGCCATGTGCACCGCACCGGCTTCGAAGCGGCAGGTGGTCAGGTGCAGCTTCTCGCGCACCGCGTACAGGCCGTCGAGCACGTCGAGGTAGCTTTCACCCGGCACGGCGAAGGCGTGGGCGATGCCCTGCGCCACCAGCGCGTCCGCCAGCACCCGCCCGCCGGTGCGGGGCGCCAGCCGTGTTCCGCGCGCCTTGCCCAGTTCCATGGTCCTGCTCCTCGGCGAATGGCTGTATCAGGATAAAGTCGCATGGTCCGCGCCGTCGACCCGGGGCGCGTTCATGTCACCCAATGGTCGCCTCGATGGCGGCACGCAATTCAGGCGTGATGTCGGGCCGCACGCCGAACCAGGCTTCGAAGGCGGGGCGTGCCTGGTGCAGCAGCATGCCCAGCCCGTTCACCGTCGGGTTGCCGCGCGCCTGGGCCGCCATCAGCAACGGCGTTTGCAGCGGATTGTAGACGATGTCGCACACCAGCGCGTCGCCCGGCAGGTCGTCCAGGCGCAGGTCGAGGGCGGGCCGGCCGGTCATGCCCTGGTCGGTGGTATTGACCAGCAAAGCGGCGCCGGCCAGCGCGGTGGCGCGCTCGGCCCAGTCCAGCACCCGCACGGTGGGGCCGAATTCGGCGGCGAGTTGCTCGGCCCGGGCGCGGGTGCGGTTGGCCAGCCGGATCTCCGGTGTGCCTTCGTCCAGCAGGCTCACCACCACGCTGCGCGCGCCGCCGCCGGCGCCCAGCACCACCGCCGGCCCGGCATCGCCGCGCCAGTGCGGCTTGCCGTCGCGCAGGTTCTCGATGAAGCCATAGCCGTCCTTGTTGAAGCCGCTGAGCGAACCGTCCGGCTGCACTACGATCAGGTTGATCGCGCCCATGCGTTGCCCCACCGGATCGAGGCGATCGACCAGACGGGCGGCTTCCTCCTTGTGCGGAATCGTGATGTTGCAGCCGGCGAAACCGAGCGCCGGCAGGCCCCGCAGCGCCGCCTCCAGCCGCCCGGGTTGCACTGGCAGGGGCAGGTAGACGCCGGGGATGCAGTATGCCTCCAGCCACCAGCCGTGCAGCATCGGCGAGCGCGAATGCGCCACCGGCCAGCCGACAATACCGGCGGTGCGGAAGGGGTTCGGATCGCTCATGCGGGCATGGCTTCTTTCCCGGTGGGGGCGGCCTGTGTTTGGATGGCCCCGAGGGTGCGCCCGTATAGGAAGCCGCCAGGAAAGGGTCAACGTGGGGCCGGCGGGGCTTCCTTTCCGCCCCCGCGACAAACGGCCCGTTTTGCGGCATCATCGATGCCCCCGCAACCGAAAGGATCGCAGCACATGGACGATGGCGGAGACTGGGTGCGTGTGGCGTCCGCCGCCGGCCTCGCCAAAGGCGAGATGAAACCGGTCGAGGCGGCGGGACGCGATCTGGCGCTGTATCATCTGGACGACGGCAGCTGGCGTGCCAGCGACAATGTCTGCACGCACGCCCATGCGCTGCTCACCGATGGATGGCTGGAGGGCTGCATCATCGAATGTCCGCTGCATGCCGGCCGGTTCGATCTTCGCAACGGGGCGGGGCTGGGTGCCCCGATCGAGCGGGACCTGACCGTCTACCCGGTCCGCGTCGATGGCGATGATGTGTTTGTGCTGATTCCGCCGGCCTGATCCGACCCAGCTATCCCGCGGCCAGGTACGCCTCCAGCACCGCGGCGAAGCCGGACGGGTTGTCGGCGTGCACCCAGTGCCCAGCCTCCTTCACCGTGACGAAGCGGGCGCGGGGAAACAAGGCGCGGATGGCCGCGCGGTGCTCCGGGCGGATGTAGTCCGAGCGCGCGCCGGCAACGAACAGGGTCGGCCCCGCATACGGGGCGGCGGCGGGTTCCGACCAGTCCTCCAGCCCCGGTAGCGCCGCGGTGATGGCGGGCAGGTCGATGCGCCAGTTCGGCACAGCACCGAAGCGCAGGTTTTGCAGCAGGAAGGCGCGCACGCCCGGTGCCGCAGCATCGGCCAGCGCGGCATCCGCCTGCGCCCGCGTCAGGCCGGGATGCAGCGGAATCGCCGCCATGGCCCGCGCGAGGTCGCGGAATCCCGGCGGATAGCGCACCGGCGCGATGTCACTGACCAGCAGACGCGCGACGGCTTCAGGGGCCTGCAGCGCCGCCACCATCGCTACCTTGCCGCCCATGGAATGACCGACCAGCGCGCAGGGCAGCTTGTCGCGGGTGCGCAACGTCTCCACCACGTCGCCGGCCATGGCGGCATAGGACATGTCCGGCGCGTGCCCGCTCGCGCCGTGGTTGCGCAGGTCGAGCGCGATCACCCGGTGGGTGGCGGACAGGCGGCGCTGGATTGTGGCGAAATTGGCAGCCTGTCCGAACAGCCCGTGCAGCAACGCCACCGGCGCGCCCGTGCCCGATTCCACCGAATGCAGGATCATCGCCGCCGCCCCGGCCAGACGCGGCTCAGCCCGCCGCCCTCAAGCGGCGACGGACAGCATTATTTTGCCGATATGGGCGCTGCTCTCCATCAGCGCATGCGCCACCGCCGCCTCGGCCAGCGGAAACACCTGGTGGATCACCGGCAGGCAACGCCCTTCGTCGAGCAGCGGCCATACCTGCGCGCGCAGCGCCTCGGCGATCGCGCCCTTCTGCGCCGTGCTGCGTGGCCGCATGGTCGAGCCGGTGACGGTCAGGCGCTTGGTCATGATCGGCATCAGGTCGAGGGTTTCCACCTTCGAGCCGCCGAGGAAGGCGATGATCACCAGCCGCCCATCCAGCGCCAGGCAGCGCAGGTTGCGCGGGAAGTAGCTGGCGCCCACCATGTCCAGCACCACGTCCACCCCGCGTTTGCCCGTCAGGCGCTGGATTTCGACCAGAAAATCCTGGGTGCGGTAGTTGATGGCCGCATCCGCGCCGAGCTTCAGGCAGGCCGCCACCTTCTCGTCCGAGCCGGCGGTGGCATAGACGGTGGCGCCGAACGCCTTGGCCAGTTGCAGCGCGGTGACGCCGATGCCGGAGGTGCCGCCATGCACCAGCAGCGATTCGCCCGCGACAAGCCGACCGAGCATGAACAGATTGGCCCAGACGGTGAAATACGTCTCCGGCAGCGCCGCCGCCCGCAGCGCGTCGAAGCCGCGCGGCCAGGGCAGCGCCTGCGCCGCCGGGGCCGTGCAGTACTCCGCATAGCCGCCGCCATTGGTCAGCGCACAGACGCGGTCGCCGACCCGGTACTGGGCCACCGCCGCGCCGGTCGCCACCACCTCACCGGCCACCTCCAGCCCCAGCACCGGGCTGGCGCCTTGCGGCGGCGGATACAGGCCGAGCCGCTGCTGCACGTCCGGCCGGTTCACCCCGGCGGCCAGCACGCGGATCAGCACCTCGTCGGCGCGGGGCACCGGCAGCGGGCCGATGGCTGGTTGCAGCACCTCCGGCCCGCCGGCGCCGGCGGCGGCGGCGATGAAATTCATGCTGGTTGGCAAAATCATGCGGGCGCCCCTCTGTCCACGCCGCAGGCTTCAGCCTGGCGGTGCCCGGCGTCAAGCAAGGAAGGCCCTCGGAACCCATTCCATTACGGCATGCGTCGCGCCTGGATCGCCTGCTCGAACGCATAGGCCAGCCGTGCCTCGATCGTCGCGTTCTCCACCCCCATCGAGGCCTCCCTCGCCGCGGCCGAGGGCATGCTTGCAGCCGCTCCGCCCGTGGGCAAGCCGATCCGGCCCGTCGCACCATCTTGCCTTCCCCGCCCGGCGCGGCCAGCCTGCCGCGCCGCGCGCGTTGCGGCAATGCAACCAATTCCCCGCCCCGCAAGGACAGGTGATGCGCCTCACCCACCCCGCCATCCGCCCCGCCGGCACCACGGTCACCATCCGCTTCGAGGGGCGCGAAATCGCCGCCCAGGCGGGCGAGACGGTGGCCGCGGCACTGTCCGCTTCCGGCATCGTCGCCTTCCGCCGCACCGCCTCCGGCGCGCCGCGTGGCCTGCATTGCGGCATGGGCGCCTGTTTCGACTGCGTGGTGACAATCGACAGCCGCATCGCCCAGCGCGCCTGCCGCACGAAGGTGCGGGACGGGATGGAGGTGAGCGGTGCGTTCTCCACCCCCCCTGCCCCGCTCGCCCCCGTTCCCGACACCGCGGACGCGCCGGAACGAAGCTGCGATGTGCTGGTCGTCGGCGCCGGCCCCGCCGGGCTCTCGGCCGCCATCGCCGCCGCCGAGGCGGGGGCGGCCGTGGTGGTGCTGGAGGAGTGCGACGCCGCCGGCGGGCAATTCCACAAGCCGCTCGCCGCCAGTCACGCCCACGATGCGCCCGACGCCCAACGCCGCGAAGGCGACGCCCTGCGCCGCCGCGCCGAGGCTGCCGGGGTCGGCATCGAAACCGGCGCCACGGTCTGGGGGGCGTTCGGCGCGCAGGAGATCGCCGCGGTGGTCACCGGCCGGGCGGTCACCTTCCGCCCGCGCCGCCTGGTGCTGGCCCCGGGCGCGCATGAGCGCCCGATGCCGCTGCCGGGTTGGACCCTGCCCGGGGTGATAACCACCGGCGCCCTGCAAAGTCTGGCCCGCGCCCAGCGCGTCGCTCCGGGGCAGCGCGTGCTGGTGGCCGGCAACGGCCCGCTGAACCTGCAACTTGCCTGCGAATTGCTGGAAAGCGGCGTGCAGGTGGCCGCCGTGGTGGAAGCCGCCCCCCGCCCCGGCCCGGCCGCCATCCGTGCCGCCTGGAGCATGGTCTTCTCCGATTTTTCCCTGCTGCGCCAAGGTTTTTTCACCCTGCGCCGGTTGCGGCGCGGCGGCGTTCCGGTGTTTTGGGGCAGTAGGGTGCTGGCGCTTGAAGGCCGGGAACGGGTCGAAGGTGCCCGTATTGCCACGTCCACCGGCGAGCAGCGGATTGAAGCCGACACGGTGGCGCTCCATTGCGGCTTCCAGCCTGAGGTCGGCCTGGCCCGGGCGCTCGACGTGCCGCACCGCTTTGTCGATGCCGGCCTCGGCTACCTCGCAACCGAAACCACCGCCACCGGACGCACCGATGTCGATGGCGTGTATGCGGTGGGCGACGGCGCCGAGCTGGGCGGCGCGCGCGTGGCGCTGGCGCGCGGCCGGCTGGCCGGGCTGGCGGTGGCGCGCGAGCTCGGCCTCGCGGCGCCGGACGAGCCACGCACGCACGCGGCGTTGCAGCGCGCGACGACATTCCAGGCCGCGCTGGCGGCGCTGTTCCGCGCACCACAAGCCGGGCCGCCCGCCGATGCAACCATCATCTGCCGCTGCGAGGAGGTCACTGCGTTGCGGCTGCGCACCGAGATCGCCGGCGGGCTGCGCTCGCTGGCCGCGCTGAAGCGGGCCACGCGCGCCGGCATGGGGCGCTGCCAGGGACGGTTCTGCGCCGCCAGCATCGCCCGGCTCTGCCCCGATCCACCCGACCCCGAGAGCTTCGCCGCCCCCCGCCTGCCCATCCGGCCCGTGCCCGCCGCCGCGCTGATGTTCGAGGCGCCGGAGTTCGAGGCGCCGTTGCTCACCACCCCGACCCTGCCTGCCTTCCGCGTGCCGGTGGCCGAACTGCCGGTCGAGCACCGGCACACCGGCGTGGCAGTGATCGGCGGCGGCGTGGTTGGCCTCTCCACCGCGTATTTCCTCGCCCGCGAGGGCGCCGATGTGCTGGTGATCGACCGCGACGAGGCGGGGCTGGCCGCCAGCACGGCGAATGCCGGCAGCCTGCACGTGCAGCTTCTGTCGTACGATTACGGTTACGCGGGCATGCCCGAGGATGGCGGCCCCGCCGCCCATACCATGCTGATCGCCCCGCGCAGTATCGAGTTGTGGAAGGGCATTGCCGCCGAGGCCGGCGAGACGCTCGGCATCTCCACCCAGGGGGGGCTTCTGCTGGCCGACAGCGAGGCCGGGCTGCGCTGGCTGCGGGCCAAAACGGAGATGGAAAAGCGCTGGGGCGTCGAGACGCATCTGATCGGCCAGAGCGAACTGCGTGCCCTCGCCCCCACCCTGTCGCATGACCTGCTCGGCGCGGTGTTCTGCCCGGCTGAGGGCCGCATCGATCCGCTGCGCGGCACCCTGGCGTTATCGCGCCTGGCCCGGACACATGGTGCCCGGCTGCTCCGCGGCGCCGAGGTGGTCAGCATCGCGCGCGAGGGCGCGATCTGGCGGGTGCGGACCACGCGCGGCACCGTTATCGCCGGGCGCGTGGTGAACTGCGCCGGCGCCTGGGGGGCACGCATCGGCGATATGGTGGGGCTCGACCTGCCCGTGACCGCTACGGTGCAGCAAGTCATCGTGACCGAGCCGGCCCCGCCGATTGTCGATCACCTGGTGGCGCTGGCGCAGCGCCACCTCTCGCTCAAGCAGCAGGATTGCGGCGCGCTGCTGGTGGGCGGCGGCTGGTTCGGCGGCTACGACCCGAGGGACGGGCGCAGCCGCACCCTGCGCCGCAACATCCAGGGCAATCTCTGGGTCGGCGGCCGGGTGCTGCCGGCGCTGCGCGGGCTTTCCATCCTGCGCTCCTGGACCGGCATCAACCCGCAGGTGGACCGCGCACCGCTGCTGGGCGAGGTGCCGGGGCTGGCGGGCTTCTTCAACGCCATCACCGCCAACGGGTTCACGCTCGGCCCGGTGGCCGGGCAGATCACCGCTGCCGCCGTGCTGGGCCGCGAGGCGCCGGACCCGCGATATACGGTGCAGCGGTTCAACGGTGCCGCGTCGAGAACTCGCCATCCGAACCTGGCATGAGCCAGACCAGGGCCAGCGAGGCCGGAAGTTCAATCGGAATAACGTCGCGCCGATCGCCAACATGAACCCGCTCTTACCAAGCATATTAGTGCATCACTGAAATACTTTCTTTCCGGCAGGTGGTGATCAGTTGACGGTTACGGTGACGAAGGCGGCACTCGGTTTTCAGCCGTTTTGATGGGTTGGTACGATTCTGGTAAAATAGACAATAATAAACTCCTAAAACAACGCAACTTAACACTACAGATTCCCCTGCTATCTGCTTATCAGGCGATATCGTAGACTATCTCGTATATTAAAAGCCTTGAACTCTTCCGGTGCAAGGGCTCAAGAAAGCTTTGAAAAAGCATAGATATTAGAGGTCAAAGTTCTCATTTTACCCAGACGCGAGCAACTCAGACTACGGGGTCGTGTTCAGGGTCGGGGCCCCTTTGACGGGGGTCGGGGTCGGGCTGTATCCGCGCTCCTGCTCTTTGCGGATTTGCGGTCAGGCCGGACCTGCCCGACGTCGTCCCTGCCCGAGCGTGCCGTTCCTGAGCAGTCCTGGTCTGGCGTATGTCACTCGCACTTGCGTGTTCGGCCCCGCGCGGAACCCGCCCCTCGCAAAAGCCATCAGGGGGTGGACGGTTCCAGCCGTCACGCCCCGCCCTCGCGGGGTCGGCCCGCGTAAGAAACATGTCGCAGCAGGGCACCCGCGCGCCCTCGATCTCGAAGCGAAACGCCGCCCGCGTTCGCAGCACGGTGGGAGCAGGGCCACCAGCCGGCCCCGTCGTTATCAAGAAATTCTGACAACAAAAGCAAATATTAATAAAAGCCTGGGCTCTTCCCCCGGGGGGAAGAGCCCAAGAAAGCCTTCAATAAGCGCGGATTTTGGCAGTCGAAGTTCTTGTTTTACACAAGTTACTTCAGGCCTTGCAGGGACTCGGATGGCAGACGGGTTCCGGCTTGCAGACGACCGGCGGCTTACATTCGTGCACCGGATCACAGATGTGCACTGGCTTGCATTCGTGCACCGGCTCACAGATGTGCTTCGGCTCACAGATGGGCTTCGGCGCGCAGGAAGTGCCACCAGACACTGCGTCGAGGTCGGCGTCGGTCAGTTCAACCAGGAATTGGCTCATGGGAACCTCCAAAAGGTGGGACCTAAGCTTCCAGGCTCAGGCAGCAAATATTAGTTAAGCGCCAACAGAAACCTCAAGGTGGAAAAGCATTTATAACACGGAAGTGAATTTTTAAGGAAACAGTGTCATAACGTGAACGTGAACTTTCCGCGCGCAAGCTCGTCTGATACGAATGTTGGCTGAATTTTTTACAAGTATTACTGCATTTATATTATATTTAACGAAATAAAATTGTGAAAACTTCGCCGGCTGCAGCAACGCTCGAAAACCCGTTAATATCAAAAGATTCACATTGCTGCGCGGACATCCGCGCAGCCGATGGGCCAGACCAGAACGGATCGACTCCTCCTTTCTGGAAGACGATTTTCGCTGACCAATCGCCGTCACCCGCGCGCACTCGGTCCGTATTCCGGTCCGGCAATCGTCCTGTCCGACTTCGCATCGGCGATCCAGGTTCCCGGACAACACAACCTCGGCCATCAAAGGTTCGATTTGGGGTCAAGCTGCAAGTGCCGGATGTCGTCCCTGCCCCACGGGGGCCGTTCCTTAGCAGTTTTGGTCCGGCATGGGTAAATCGCAGTTCCGTGCGTGACGATCCGGGCGCACGGGCGGATGCGGGATGAATGCAGCAACGACTCAACCTTCGCGAGCAGGAGATATGATCGCGAATGTGTGGCCGGCAGCAGACAGGCGGGCTGTGGCCCGCACGAGCCAAGGCTATCAAGGAAGAAAGGCCAGGGGCTCTGCCCCTGGACCCCGCTAAGGGCAGAGCCCTTAGAACCCATCACTTTTCCGGCAATACTCGCGCCGCTACTGTCTCCGCCGCGGCCAGCGCCAGCGCCAGCGCTCCCACACGCACCAATGGATCAAGCTCGTCCAGCCCGATCCACCCCGCCACCGCCCCGCCGACCATCCAGCCCAGGGCCGCCACCAGCAGCGCCGCCAGGGTGAAACCAACGCGCCTCATCGCAGCCGCACCCGATCCGGATCGGCACGCATAAGAAAGAGGTCGCCGCGGCGCTCCAGCGTGCCCTCGATCTCGACGCGCAACGCCGTCAACGCCCGCACCGCGGCGGCAACAGGACCGCCATCCGGCCCGGCCAGCAGCAGGAACCCCGTCCCCTCCACCGGGCCGGCGGTGACAAATACGGGCGGCACGCCGCCGGCCAGGCACAGCATCGCGCAGGCGCGGTGCGCCAGGCCGCTGCCCGGCCGCATGGCGCCGGTCTCGCACTTGCCGTCGCAGATTTCGCCCACCAGCCGCCAGCGGCCGAACGGCACCGGCGCGGGCACGATGGCCGGGCCGTCCACCGGAGCAACGTCGTCAACCTGCAGCATGTCCAGCGTGCCGCGGCGGATCATCACGCCGGTGGCCGCGACGCGCCGCCCGTCCAGCGCCGGATCGAGTTCCACCCCGGATTTGCCCAGGCCGACCAGCATGAGCGTGTGGCCGGACGGCAGATACAGCAGCGGATAGGGGTGGGCGGTGACGGTGCCGACGACATGCTGCTCGCCAGCGTCCCAATTGAAGGCGCCGCTGCCCGGGTCATCGGCGGCCCGGCCCAGCACCAGCCCGAGCGCGCCAAAGCCCAGCGGCACGCCCAGCACCAACGCCCCCAGCAGCACGCGCAGCGCCCGCGGCGGGGCGGCGGCCCAGCCGATGAAGAAATCGTCCGGCGCGGGCGTGGCCGGAACCGCGACCGGCAGCGGGTCCACGCGCGTGCCCGGCGGGTTCGGCCGCGGGTCCAGTTCCAGCGTCTCGCCGCGCAGGCGAAGCCGGTAGGTGGCCAGTTTTTCGCTGAACGGCGGCGGCGCGCAGCCATCCTCCAGCCGGTACTGAAACCCGTGCCAGGGGCAGGTGATGCAGCCATCGACCACCCGCCCCTCGCCGAGCGGGCCGTTCTGGTGGGCGCAGAGATTGCTGACCGCGGACAGACGCCCAAGGTGGCGGAAGATCGCGACCGGCTCGCCCCCGGGCGGATGCACCACGATGGCGCCGCCCTCGGGCACGGCGGCGGCGGGGCCGGCCGACACCCAGGGGGTTTGCGTGCCCGGCGCTGCCTGCGCGGCGTCGCGGCGGCGTTCCTGGTGGGCGGCGGCGAGATGCAGCACGATCAGGCTGCCCAGCCCGGCCGCCAGCACCATCGCCAGCGTGGGGTCGGCAGTGGCACGGAGGGCGCCGAGGACGACATGCAGCACGGCGGCGGCGTAGGCGCCATACACCGTCATGTGGATCGCCTTCCACACCGGCGGGGTGAGGAAGCCGAGCCAGAAATCGTGGCTGGTGGCGGCCAGCACGACAAGCACACCGAAGGCAAGCACGCCGAACGGAATGAACGGAATGCCATGCAGGGTGAAAAAACCCGGATCGCTGGCCAGCATGGCCTCGACCGGCGGAACCGAGCTGTAGGCGAAATACCAGTCCAGCACGGCCTGCACATGCGCCGCCGCAATCACGCAGGTCAGCACGCCGAGATGGCGGCGGTTGTACAGCAGCGGCAGAAAACGCGGATCGAGCCGCGTCAGCGGGCCGATACCGAGGACAAAGGTGAGCAGCAGGAACGCGCAGCTGCCATAGGCGCGCATCAGCACGGTGTTGTCGTCGGGCGGCAGCGACAGGCTCTGCAGCAGCGGCGCCAGGCGCACATAGGCGAGCAGATAGGCCGCCACCGACGCTGCGGCCACGGCGTCGATGACCAGCTTGCTGCGATTCCAGCCGACCGGGACCAAGCGAGCGCTCATGGCGGCGCCAGCCGCACCGGGGCGGCCTCGGTCGGGCCGTTCTGGCGCAGGGCGAGCGCGCCTAGCACCAGCAGCGGCAGCACCGCCGCCAGCACCAGCCAGATGCGGCGATGCGCCGCGCGGTGGCAGCGGCGCATCACGGCTGCCGGCGCATCAGGGCCGCCCAGCGCCACAGCACCAGCGGCCAGAGCAGCACGATGCCGGGCAGCAGCAGCGGCCGCACCGCATAGGCCCCGCGCGCCGCCGGCTCGACGCGCTCGATGCCGCCGCCGGCCAGGAAGGCGACCGCGACCGCCGCCCCCACCCCGCCCCATCCCCAGGCGAGCAGGACAAGGACATGCGCGACCGCGCCGGCGGGACCGAGATCAACCACGCCCATCTCAGCCGCCGGGCGGCCGCAGCACGTCGAAGGTGCGCACCGCGACCTCCGGCGGCGCCGGCTCCAGCCAGGGCGCGGCGGCGAGCGATGCCTCGGCGTCGCTCAGCCCCTGCTCCCAGCGGGCGACCATGGTGGCGCGGGCGAACTCGATGTCCTTGAGCGGGCCTTGCGGATCGCGGGCGCGGTAGATCAGTTCGACGATGTCCATCCGGGCCTGGCAGGCGGCGGCGCGCAGGGCCTGCAGATCGGGCCCATCGGCGACGTCAGGCGGCAGACGGGCGAGCAGGCGAAAGACGTGGCAGCGCAGCTCGTGCATTTTGCTGAAGGAATCGACCCCCATGCGGGTGCGGCTGGAATAGACGATGTCCTTGCGCCGCTCCTCCACCGCTTCGAGGTTGTCGGGCAAGGCGCCGCGGGCGGGAAACAGATCCACCTGGAAGGCCAGCATGCTGTGCCGCGGTGTGCTGTCCAGCACGTATTGCAGCGGGGTGTTGGAGACCAGGCCGCCGTCCCAGTAGCATTCCCCATCGACCTCCACCGCCGGGAAGCCGGGCGGCAGGGCGCCACTGGCCATGATGTGCTCCGGGCCGATCTTCTGCCGCGCCGTATCGAAATAGGCGAAATTGCCGGTCTGCACGTTCACCGCACCGACGCTGAGCCGCACCGGGCCGGCATTGATGCGGTCGAAATCGACCAGCCGTTCCAGCGTCGCGCGCAGCCCGGTGGTGTCGTAGTAGCTGGTGGGCGCCTGGCCGGTGCGCCAGAACTGCAGCAGGTTGGGGCGGAAGAAGCCGGGCTGGCCGAACAGCACCGCGGCCAGCGCCCCGCTCTCGCGCATGGCCTGCTGCCAGGGCGGAAAGGGCAGGTCGGGCCAGGCGGCGGAGGGTGCGGAGATCTGCTCCCAGAAGCTGCGCAGCCGCGCCACCCGGTCCTGCGGCGCATTGCCGGCGATGATGGCGGCGTTGATCGCGCCAATGGACATGCCGGCGACCCAATCGGGGGCATAGCCGCGCCCGGCCAGCGCCTCGTAGACGCCGGCCTGGTAGGAGCCGAGCGCACCGCCGCCCTGCAGCACGAGCGCGATCCGCCGGGTTTCGCGGCGCGGCGACCCCGGCGGGCCGGGGGGATCGGTCAGCGTGACGGACATCTTGGTTCCTCCTTTAGCTGCCGGCGGTGGCCGCGAGATTGGCCCGTTGCGCGGGCGGATGCCACTACCGCTGCGACAAGGCACCCTGTTCGCCGATCCGGGCGGCTTCCAACGACGGCGTCGAGGGATGCCAGGTCAGCGCCCTGAAATCGAAATTGCCTTCGATCGTCGGCTTGACGACCCGGAAATAGGGCGAGACGTCGAAGTCGCGCGGGGCATATAGCGAGTGGTGGCGGATATGCAGCACCTCGGCGACGCAATCCGGACACTCGGGCGTTGCCGCCGGCCGGAGTTCCACCAGGGGCAGCACGGGATAGCCAATCGTTTGAAACGCCTGCGCGATCAGCGTCGAGCAGATCGCCCGGGTGGGATCGCCGCTGCCCAGCGCGATCATCCGCCGGCGAAGCCGGGTCGGGACCGGCGGGAGCGGCAGCAGGTAGCGCGCCAGATCGATAACGTTGCGCATGTCATACTGATGGCCGATCCGCCCCATCGTGTAGCCGGTGACGACACGGGTCTCGGCCTCGGTGAGCCCGACGGGGCGGCAGATGCGGGTGTGAAGCCCGTCGAACTCCTCGATCCCGACGCTGCGCACGCCATACACCAGATCGGCCTCGACGAAGCAGTGATGCTCGGCCGCCAGCCGCCCCGCGCCGTGCGCGCCGACATAGAGCGCGGCATGCGACCAGGTGGACTGGGTCAGATACTTGACCGCGGTGCTGATCCGCGTGTTGCCTTCCACCAGCAGCACGTCCGCCGGCTGCAGGCAGGCCAGCAGGGACGCGCGCGAGGTGGGCCGGCTGGCACCATGGACGTGGTGCGCCTCGGCGAGAAACCGGGCCAGGCGGCGGCCAAGCATTTCCGTGAATGCGTTCATCGCACGTTATGGACGTCCTCTGCACGCGGCCGCGCCGGCGGCCGGTGGTTACCAAGACCATACTGACAGCGATGGCTGCGAAACCGGCCGCAGGTCGATATCCTGGTGCCGCCGCCGCTGCCGGCGAGGAAGCAAATGGTCACGCTCGCGCACAGTGGCAATGAAGATACGGCGTCACGTCCTGCTTGCACCTGCGGAGCCCCTTGCCAGAGCCGATCGCTGCCCGGAGACTCGCCGCATGACCCTGTTCCTGCTCACCCTCAAGGCGGCCGGGCTTGGCCTGGCCATCGCCGCGCCGGTCGGGCCGATGTGCCTGCTGTGCATGCGGCGCACCCTCACGCTCGGCTGGCGCCAGGGTTTGGCGACCGGCCTCGGCATCGCCACCGGCGACGGTATCTATGCCGCGGTCGCGGCGCTCGGGCTGGCCGGAATATCATCGTTCCTGCTGGCGTTTGAGCGGCCGTTGCACATCGCCGCCGGGCTGTTCCTGGTCTGGCTCGGGGTGGCCACCCTGCGCGCGCGCACCGAGGCCCGGCCGGCGGAGGGCGGACGGCGTGCATCCTGGCCGGCGGCATTTGCCGGTGCGGTGCTGCTGACGCTGACCAACCCGCCCACGATCATCCTGTTCGCCGCCATTTTCACCGCCCTCGCCCCGGCTTCGGGCTTCGATGGCGCTATCGCGGCGGCGACGGTGGGCGGCGTGTTCGCCGGGTCGCTGCTGTGGTGGTGCGGCATCGTCGGCGGGGTGACGCTGTTTCGCCGCGCCCTGGGACCCCGCTCGCGGCGCTGGATCGACCGCACGGCGGGGCTGGCGCTCGCCGCGTTCGGGATGGTGGAGCTGCGCCGGGGATTTTAGCGCACCATCATCCGACCCGGCGGGGTTGCCCGTCGGACAGACCGGTCACGGCTTGGGTCTTTCCGGGGCGGCGGCTGGTATGAAGCGCGACATCAGGAAGTCCAGCGTGTTGCGCTGGCCGAGGTGGATATCCGCGTTCACCGGCATGCCCGGCAAGATCCGCACCCCCTCCGGCAGGTCGTGCAGCCGCACCTCGTCGATCGACATCCGCGCCCGGAAGAACATCACCCCGGCCGGCTCCTGCGACTGCTTCACCAGCTCGCTTTTCGACGGCGCCGCCGTCGGGTCCTTGAAGCTGTCGGGGCTCACCGACCGCACCGTGCCGATCGCCCCGCCATGCAGCGCATAGGGAAACGTCTCGAACTTGATCGTCACCGGGTCGCCCACACGCACGAACCCCACGTCGCGGCCGTCCACCACCGCCTCAATCTGCAGCGGCGCATCCAGCGGCACCAGCTCCACGAACTCATCGCCGGACCCCATCACCGTGCCGACGCTCACCGGCGCCACCCGCAGCACGATCGCATCCCGCTCCGCGCGCAACTGCACCAGCTTGTGCCGCAGCAGCGCCTTGTTCAGCTGCTCGCGAGCATCCGACAGCAGGCGCCCCTGGTCGGTCAGCTTGGCCGATATATCCACGGCCGTCTGCTGCAGGTAGTCGTTGCGCTGGGCAACCAGCCCATCCATCTCTCTGCGCGCCGTCATCACCTGCGACCTGGCCGACGCCAGCTGCGCTTCCGCATTCAATCGCGTATCGGTCGCCTGCAGACGATCAAACTGGCTGCCCACCTGAAGCCGCTCCAGCTCGCGCCGCTTCGCTTCCACCTCGGTTGCCAGCTTCAGCCGCTCGGTCAACGTCGCCACGTCGGCGACCGCCTGCGCCAGCTTCACCCGGGCCGACTCGATCTGCTGCGCATAGGACTCGAGCTTGAAGGTGCGCTCGCCGTGCCGTTGGACGTACAATAACTCCTGTAACTGCCCCGCCGGGCTGCCGTCCGACAGGTAGGGTCGGTCCTGCGTCTCCGCCGTCAGCCGGTCCACCTCGGCTTTCAGGCTGGCCACCTGGGACTTCAGCGCCCCCATATCCGCCCGCGCGAAGGTCGGATCGAGTTCGGCCAGCACATCACCGGCGTGCACCAGCTGGCCTTCCTTCACTTTGATCGCCAGGACCAGCGCCGTTTCCAGCGGCTGCACGATCAAATTGCCGGAGGTCGCCGTGACCTTGCCCGCCGTGAACACCACCCGGTCGATCGGCACCAGCACCATTGCCGCCAGCGCGACCGCGAATGCGGCTGCGATCAGCCACGTGATGGCGTGCGACGCCGGCGGCACCTCGCGCGCAATCAGCGCCGCCGTCGGCGACTGGTACTCCAGCAGCACCTGCGGCGCCGCCGCGTCGCGGGAGACCGCCACCGCCCGCCCGGCCGATTTCACCCGCACCGGAAGACTGTTCATGCCCGCACCCTTCTCAATGACCCTGGGCCAACACCGGCGCCGGCGCCCGCGAGCTTTCCATGTAGCGCGTTTGCTGCAGCCACAACTGCCGGTACACCGAGCAGCGGTCCACCAGTTCGCGGTGCGGACCAGCATCCATCACGCGGCCGCGGTCCAGCACGATGATCTGGTCCATCTCGGTCAGCGACGACAGCCGGTGCGACACCACCACCATTGTCCGGCCCTGCGCAATCCGCTCAATGTTCGCATTCACCAGCGCCTCGCTCTCCGGGTCCAGCGCCGACGTCGCCTCGTCCAGGATCAGAATCCGCGGGTCGTGGATCAGCGCCCGCGCGATCGCCAGCCGCTGACGTTGCCCGCCGGAGAGGTTGGGGGAGCCTTCCTCGACGACGGTTTCGTAGCCGTCCGGCAGGCGCTCGATGAATTCCTCGGCGCCGGCCAGGCGGGCGGCACGCACCGCATCGGCCAGGGTAAGGCCGGGCCGGCCGGCGATGATGTTTTCGTGGATGCTGCCGCGGAACAAGAAATTGTCCTGCAGCACCACGCCGAACTGGCTGCGCAGGTATTCGAGGTTGATGCCGCGGATTTCGTTGCCATCGATCTCGATGGTCCCCTCGTAGCCGGTGGCGAAGCCCTGGAGCAGACGGGTGACGGTAGACTTGCCAGATCCCGAGCGCCCCACCAGCCCGACCGAACTGCCGGCCGGAATGAAGAAGGACGCCCCTTCAAGGGCGAGCGCACGGGTGCCGGGATAACCGTAATCAACCTTGTCGAAGCGAATCGCCCCATCGATCTCGGGCTGCGTGCCGAGGTTCGGGGCCGCCACTTCCTGGCGGTTGTCCACCACGTCGGAGGCGATCGCGATGGCGCCACGCACTTCTTCCAGATCCTCGATCAGGCGGGCCATGTTGGCCAGCGGCGATGCCAGCCGGCCGCCGAGCATCATGAAGGCGAACAGTACACCGAGTTTGCCGCGGCCTTCGATCAGCGCCATCAACGCGCCGACCATCAGCACACCACGGCTCATGAACGATTCGATGATGCCGGCCAGCGTCTCCGGCCAGTTGCTGATGTAGCCGAGGCGTTCTTTGGCTTCGGCGGATTCCGCCGTCACCTTGTCGAAAATTTCCCGTTGCTGGCGCTCCAGCGACAGCGACTTGACGGTACGGATGCCATGCACCGTCTCCAGCAGGACGGTGGAACGCTGGATCTCGGCCCCCATCCAACGTCCGTAGGCACGGCGCACCGGACCAAGGAAGGCCAGGATCACGGTGCCGCACACCCCGGCGCAGGCGATGATCAGCCAGGTGAGCGTGGCATCCAGAAAGAACAGCACCGGCAGCATCACGAACACCGTCACCAGGTCGAGCATGGTGGTCAGCAGCTTGCCGGTGAGGAACGTGCGAACGAGTTGGATCTGGTTGACCTGGTACATAATCGCGCCGGTCTGTCGCCGCTCGAAGAAATCGAGCGGCAGACCGAGCACGCGGCCGAACACCATAACGTTGAGCTTGGCGTCAACCCGCGTCGCCAGCGTGTTAATTATGCGGCGGCGCGCATAGTTCAGCAGCGTCTCCCACACGATCGTGAGCAGGAGAAAAGCCGTGATGACGTTCAGGGTGGACATGTTACGATAGGTCATCACCCGGTCGAGCACGACCATGATAACCATCGCCGGCAGCAGGGCCAGGAAGCTGAGCACCAGCGAGGCGAGCAGCACGTCGCGCATCAGCCGCCCCTCAGCCATCACGAGGCGGAACAGGAAGCCCAGCCCGAGGCGGGAATCCTCGGAGCGGGTGACGCGCGGGCTGATCAGCAGCACCTCACCCGACCAAACCTGACGTAGCCGCAGCTCGTCGACCGGCACGCCGTCCTGTTCGCGGGGGATGGAGGGGTCGCGCAGCCAGACGATGTTGCGGGTCGGGTCGGCCCCGATCATCAGCGCGGCGCCGCCATTGTCGAGCAGCAGCACCACGGGGCTGCCGTCGCGCCGCTTGATCAGGTGGCGCCAGCTCAGCCGCGCCGACCTCGCCTTCAACCCACCGGCGCGGGCCCATGCCAGCAGGTCCTGGCTCGCCGGGGCGGCGCCTTCGGCCGGGCGGAGCGTGGCCGGATCGAGTTGGATGCCGTGGTACTGGGCGGCGGCGGACACGGCCATCACGCGGACGACATGAGGGTCGGTGGCCGCCGCATGGGGACTGGCCTGGCTGGTGCCGCGCTGCGCCTGGTCGTGCGACTGGGTCAAATGCCTGGTCCTCTGGCCACGAGTGGGAGCGGGACACAGAATCGCCGCCCGGATGGTTGCGTCCGCCGTACGGCCCTGCCTGGCCCCGAGCCTGGGCGGCACCGATGACGGTTCACGCCGCCCCCCAGCGCCGGCGGCGGCCTATAGCACAGGCGGCTGCGACCGATGACGGAAAAACGTAACGGGAACTGGTAAGCGGCGCGTGAATGCGGACGTTGCATAAGGCGGCACCGTCGCTGAAACTGGCTGCGCCTGCAACTTCCGCGAGCCCGCACGGCGGATGTCTGGGGACCGGCGCGCAACCATCTGGGCGCATTCCACGAGGCCATCTCCAAGCGGGTCGCGATGGCGACTGGCGAGCAAGGGGACCGGGTTTGCTATCGCGATCGCAACCGCCTGCAGATCGCGACTTTCTGGCGGAAGGATTTGGTTGCTGTTCTGCAGTATTCTCGTGTTCCTGTAGCAATCATTTGTCCCACTGACCTGCAAAGCCCTGAATGCGGCCGCGTGACGGAATGATGAGCGTGACGGAATGATGCCGGGCGCGTATCCCGAAACGGGATTGTATCGCGCTTATTATCTCAGCCAATCGACCCCATCATCGCCCCATCGCCGCGTCCGCCGCGTCCGAGGGACCAACATCGGACAGCAACCAGGGCAAGAACGAACGATTTGAGTGTCTGCCCCGCCCGCCGGGCGGCGCGCGGCAGAAACGCCTCGCGGGGACCGCCCACGAGGGCATCGATGGCGGCGCGGATGCGGTTGCGGGCGCGGTGCAGCAGCACGCGCTGGTTTTCGGGCGAGAGCGACAGCAGCGCGCAGGCCTCCTCGGCGCTGGCCCCCTCCATGTCGCGCAGGATGATCACGGCGCGCTGGCCGGCGGGTAGTTTTTCGACCACTTCCTGCACATGGTCCGAGAGCTGGCGGCCGCCGACCACCCGTTCGGGATCGAGCTGGTCCCACAGCGCCGGCACCTCGCGCCAGTGGCCATCGGGGAGGAAATCGCCCTCCGGCACGCCGCGCTCGCCGCCGGCGAGGCCTTCGGGCAGGGCGACCAGCTTGCCCTCCTGGCGGGCGCGGCTGCGGGCGCGGTTCAGCACGATGGTGAAGATCCAGGCGGCCAGCGTGGAACGGCCCTCGAAGCGCGACACCCCGCCGAACACGGCGAGCCAGGCATCCTGCACCACCTCCTCGGCCTGCGCCCGGCTGCCGATGATCGCCCCCGCGACGCCGACCAGCGAACCGTGATAGCGGCGGACCAGGCGCCGGTACGCGCCTTCGTCGCCCCGGCGCAGCAGGGCGAGGAACTCCGGGGACTCGAATTCCGCATCAGCCATGGCGCGGGAGCTTACAGAAATGCCGCGCGGGTGTAACGCTTGCCGCGCGGGGCGAGTCGCCCCTGCATGCGCCCGAGGTTCCCCTTCGTGCTGACCTGCCGCGACGTCACCGAACACGCCACCGACTATATGGAGGGCGCCCTGCCCGTCCGCACGCGGTTCGCCGTGCGGCTGCATCTGGCTCTGTGCCGGATGTGCCGGGCGTATCTTGAGCAATTGCGGCGGACGGCGGCGCTGCTGCGGGGGCGTGGGCTGTCGGCACCACCGGCGGAGGTGGAGGCGCGAATCGTGGCGCGGGCGAAGCCGGAGCGATAGGCGCGTCGGTCGGGCTCAGAGACCGCGCGCGATGACGATGCGTTGCACGTCGCTGGTACCCTCGTAGATCTGGCAGACGCGCACGTCGCGGTAGATGCGTTCCACCGGGAAATCCGCCAGATAACCGTAGCCGCCATGGATCTGGATCGCCGCCGAGCAGACCGCCTCCGCCGTCTCCGAGGCGAACAGCTTGGCCATCGAGGCTTCGCTCAGGCAGGGCTGCCCGGCCTCACGCAGCGCCGCCGCATGCAGCACCAACTGGCGGGCCGCCTCGATGCGGGTCGCCATGTCGGCCAGACGGAAGGCCACCGCCTGGTGCTCGATGATCTTCTTCCCGAAGGTGACGCGCTCATGCGCGTAGGCGCGCGCCGCGTCGAAGGCGGCGCGTGCCATGCCCACCGCCTGCGCGGCGATGCCGATGCGCCCGCCTTCCAGGTTCGCCAGCGCGATCCGGTAGCCCTGGCCTTCCTCGCCGAGGCGCAGCGAGGCCGGCAGGCGCATGTCGTCGAACGCGATCTGGCAGGTGTCGGAAGCGTGCTGGCCGAGTTTCTCCTCGACCCGGACAACTTGGTAGCCGGGCGTGTCGGTCGGCACGATGAAGGCGCTGAGCCCTTTCTTGCCAGCCTGCGGATCGGTCACCGCGAACACGATGATCACCTGGCCGTTCTTGCCGGAGGTGATGAACTGCTTGGTGCCCGTCAGGACGTAGTCGTCGCCGTCCCGCCGCGCCCGCGTGCGCAGGTTCGACGCGTCCGAGCCGGCCTGCGGCTCGGTGAGGGCAAAACCGCCGATCCATTCCCCGCTGGCCAGCATCGGCAGGAAATGCCGTTTCTGCGACTCGGTACCAAAGCGCAGGATCGGCATGCAGCCGACCGAGCTGTGCACGCTCATGATCGTGGAGCATGGGCCGTCGCCGGCGGCGATTTCCTCCAGCGCCAGCGCATAGGCGATCACGCCGGTCTCGGAGCCGCCGTACTCCTCGGGTACCAACATGCCGAGGAAGCCGAGTTCGCCCATCTCCCGCAATGCCTCGGCGGGAAAACGGTGCGCCCGGTCCCATTCCGCGGCGAACGGGGCGAGCCGCTCCTGCGCGAAGCTGCGGGCGGCGTCGCGAATTTGAATCTGCTCGTCGGTGAGGATCATGGCGGCGGTCTCAGGACAGGCGTTCGATGGCGACCGCGGTCGCCTCGCCGCCGCCGATGCACAGCGAGGCGACGCCGCGGCGCAGCCCGTATTTCTCCAGCGCCGCCAGCAGCGTGACGATGATCCGCGCGCCGGATGCGCCGATCGGATGGCCGAGCGCACAGGCGCCGCCATGCACGTTCACCTTGTCATGCGGCAGATCGAGGTCGCGCATCGCCGCCATCGCCACCACGGCGAAAGCCTCGTTGATTTCGAACAGGTCGACCCCGCCCAGCTCCCAGCCGGTGCGCTCCAGCAGCCGCCGCACCGCACCGATCGGGGCGGTGGCGAACAAGCCCGGTGCCTGCGCATGGGTGGCGTGGCCGGCGATCGCCGCCAGCGGGGTCAGGCCGCGCCGCTCGGCGTCCGAGCGGCGCATCAGCACCAGCGCCGCCGCGCCATCCGAAATCGAGCTGGAATTTGCCGCCGTCACCGTGCCGCCCTCGCGGAAGGCGGCCCGGAGGGTCGGGATTTTTTCCAGGCTGGCCTTTGGCGGCTGTTCGTCCTGCGTCACCTGCCGGTCGGACTTGCCGGCCCGGACCGTGACCGGCACCACCTCGGCCGAAAAACTGCCATCCGTGATCGCCTGCCGGGCTCGGGCAAGGGAGGTAAGGGCGTAGTCGTCCTGCGCCTGACGGGTGAACTGGTAGCTGGTTGCACAATCCTCGGCGAAGCTGCCCATCAGGCGGCCCTTGTCGTAGGCATCCTCCAGCCCGTCGAGGAACATGTGGTCAAGCACCCGCCCATGCCCCATGCGATAACCGGCGCGGGCGCGGTCAAGAAGATAGGGCGCGTTCGACATGCTCTCCATGCCGCCGGCCACCACCACCCGGGCGCTGCCGGCGGCGATCAGGTCATGCGCCAGCATCGCCGCCTTCATGCCGGAGCCGCACATCTTGTTCACCGTGGTGGCCCCCGCTGCCAGCGGCAGTCCGGCACCGAGCGCCGCCTGCCTTGCCGGCGCCTGGCCTTGCCCGGCCGGCAGCACGCAGCCGAAGATCACTTCCTCCACCGCTTCCGGGGCGAGCCCGGAACGGGCGACGGCCGCGCCGATCGCCGCGGAGCCCAGCGTGGGAGCTGTGAGGTCCTTCAGGTCGCCCTGGAAGCCGCCCATGGGGGTGCGGGCGGAGCCGACGATGACGATGGGGTCTTGGGCGGTCATTACTGTCTCCACGAAAGATAAGGAAAGAAAGGCCAGGGCTCTGCCCTGGACCTGGCAGGGGCCGGGAGGCCCCTGCACCCCATTACTCAAGCAGCGCGCCGGCTTCCTGGTTGCGCAGCATGAAGCGTTGCAGCTTGCCGCTGGGCGTTTTTGGCAGCGTCGCCACGCAGGCGATCTGGCGGAACTGGCGTCCGGGACCTTGCGCGTCCTGGGTCATGGCGTCTCCTCCGCAGCGGACTCTCTTGGCGGCCGGCACGCGCCCGGCCGCTACATCCGAAACTAGAGGAGGAGCCAAACCGCATCCAGCTTCATTCATTCGCCGCCGCGTTCCGCGCCGGCCACCGGCTTGCGTCCGGCGCAACCCCGTGCTTCGGTGCACGCAGGGATCGGACCGACGTGGGACGACCCCACCCACAACAACCGGTCAGGGAACCCTTGTGGCCTACGCGCTGCAGCAACTCATCAACGGGCTCACGCTCGGCATGATCTATGGCCTGATCGCGGTGGGCTACACCATGGTCTACGGCATCGTCGGCATGATCAACTTCGCCCACGGCGACATCTTCATGATCGGCGCTTTCCTCTCGCTGATCGCCCTCACCGGGCTCGCCGCGATCGGCATCACCTCGGTGCCGCTGGCGCTGGCGATCACCCTGCTGTTCGCCGCCGCCATCGCCGCACTCTACGGCTGGACCGTTGAGCGCATCGCCTACCGGCCGCTGCGCGGGTCGTTCCGCCTTGCGCCGCTGATCTCGGCCATCGGCATGTCCATCCTGCTGCAGAATTTCGCGCAGGTCAGCCAGGGCGCCCGCGTCAAGCCAATGGCGCCGCTGATCGAGGGCCATATCTCGCTGTTCCCGGATGCGGACTTCACCACCCAGATCTCGGCCATGCAGATTGCCATTGTTATCACCACGCTGCTGGTGCTCGGCGTGTTCACCTGGCTGGTCACCCGCACCCCGCTCGGCCGCGCCATGCGCGCCTGCGAGCAGGATCTCAAGATGGCCGGCCTGCTCGGCATCGACACCGACCAGACCATCAGCCTCACCTTCGTCATCGGCGCGGCGCTGGCCGCGGTCGCCGGGCTGATGTTCCTGCTCTATTATGGCGCCATTGATTTCTATATCGGCTTCATTGCCGGGGTGAAGGCGTTCACCGCCGCCGTGCTCGGCGGCATCGGCTCCCTGCCGGGCGCCGTGCTCGGCGGGCTGACCATCGGCTTGATCGAAACATTCTGGTCGGCCTATTTCACCGTCGAATACAAAGACGTGGCCGCGTTCTCGATCCTGGTGGTGGTGTTGATCTTCATGCCCTCCGGCCTGCTCGGCCGCGCCGACGTGGAGAAGGTCTGAGCATGTCGGCGGTTTCGGCCGGCGCCGCGGCACTGCGCGACGCGTTCCTCTCCGCCCTGGTGGCGCTTGGCCTGTTCGGCGCGATGATCGGCCTGAAGACCGAAGTCGGCCCCACCAGCCTGGTGCTGGTCCCGCGTCCCTGGGCGGTGGCGATCGCCGTCGCCGTGGTGTTCGCCGGCCGTCTCGCCCTGCTGACCTGGCGCGCCTGGCGGCCGGCGGGAACGCCCTCGCCACGCCGACTGGTGACCGCCGGCGCGCGCGCCGGGCGCTTCGTCGCCCCCCTTCTGCTGGTCTTCGCGATCACCCTGCCGGCCTATGCCGGCCGCTATTGGATCGACCTCGGCATCCTTGTTCTGACCTATGTCATGCTCGGCTGGGGGCTGACGATCGTGGTCGGCCTGGCCGGCCTGCTCGACCTCGGCTATGTCGCGTTCTACGCGGTCGGCGCCTATTCCTATGCCCTGCTGGCGCAGAATTTCGGGCTCGGCTTCTGGACCTGCCTGCCCTTGGCCGGGTTGCTGGCAGCCTGCTGGGGGCTCATCCTCGGCTTTCCGGTGCTGCGGCTGCGCGGCGACTATCTGGCCATCGTCACGCTGGCCTTCGGCGAGATCATCCGTATCGTACTGCTCAACTGGGTCTCGCTCACCAACGGGCCGCAGGGCATTTCCGGCATCCCCCGCCCCACCCTGTTCGGCCTGACGTTCACGATGGATGGCGGTCCCGGGTCGGTCGCTGATTTCTTCGGCGTGGAGCCCGACATCAGCCAGCGCGTCATTTTCCTCTATTATGTCATCTTCGGCCTGGCGCTGCTCACCAACTGGGTGTCGTTGCGCCTGCGCCGCCTGCCGCTCGGCCGCGCCTGGGAGGCACTGCGCGAGGACGAGGTGGCCTGCCGCGCGCTCGGCATCAACGTCACCACCACCAAACTCACGGCCTTCGCCATCGGCGCCTGTTTCGGCGGCTTCGCCGGCGCCTTCTTCGCCACCCGCCAGGCCTTCATCAGCCCGGAGAGCTTCACCTTCATGGAGAGCGCCACCGTGCTGGCGATCGTCGTGCTGGGCGGCCTCGGCAGCCAGCTCGGCGTGGCGCTGGCGGCCCTGGTGATGATCGGCGGGACCGAGCTGTTCCGCGAGTTCGCCGAGTACCGCATGCTGATCTTCGGCGCCGCCCTGGTGGTGATGATGATCCTGCGCCCGCGCGGCCTGGTATCCGGGCGCACGCCCTCGGTTTCGCTCGGGTCGTCACGACAGATTTCCGCCGACCTCATCAGCCAGGGACGCGGCTGATGACGCCCCCCTCCTTGCTCGAGGTACACGAGCTGAGCATGCGCTTCGGCGGCCTGACCGCGGTGGACGGACTTTCCTTCACTGCGCGCGCCAGCGAAATCACCGCCGTCATCGGCCCCAATGGCGCGGGGAAGACCACCGTCTTCAACTGCATCACCGGCTTCTACCGCCCCACCTCCGGTGGCATCGCCCTCTCCGCCCCGGGCGACGGCACGCTGGCGCTGGAGCGCATGCCCGGCCACCTGATCGCCCGCCGCGCCCGCGTTGCCCGCACGTTTCAGAACATCCGCCTGTTCGCCGGCATGACGGTGCTCGAAAACCTGTTGGTGGCGCAGCACAACGCGCTCATGCCGTCCGTGGTCAACGGGCTGCTGGCAGTGTTCGGCCTCGCCGGCCATGCGCGGGCGGAACGCGCCGCCATCGAGCGCGCCTGCTTCTGGCTGGACGCCGTGGACCTCACCGCCCGGGCCGATGACCCGGCCGGCGCGCTCCCCTATGGCGCCCAGCGGCGGCTGGAGATTGCGCGCGCCATGTGCACCTGCCCGGTGCTGCTCTGCCTCGACGAACCCGCCGCCGGGCTCAACCCGCGGGAATCGGATGAGCTTTCCGTGCTGCTGCGCCGCATTCGCGATGGCGCCGGCGGCGAGCCCGGCTGCTCCATTTTGCTCATCGAGCACGACATGGGCGTGGTCATGCGCATCTCCGACCACATCGTCGTGCTCGACCACGGGCGCAAGATCAGCGATGGCACCCCGGCCGACGTGCGTGCCGACCCCGCCGTCATCGCCGCCTATCTCGGCGAGGGCGACGAGGACGAGGTGACGGAGAGCGCCGCATGAGCACCCTGCTGCACCTCTCCGGCGTTACCGCGTTCTATGGCGCCATCCAGGCGCTGAAGGGCGTCGATCTCGACGTGAACGAAGGCGAAATCGTCACCCTGATCGGCGCCAACGGGGCCGGCAAATCGACGCTGATGATGACGATCTGCGGCAACCCGCATGCCCGCGACGGCGTTATCCGCTACGATGGCCACGACATCACCCGCCTGCCCACGCATCTGATCATGCGCCAGGGCCTCGCCCAGTCGCCCGAGGGCCGGCGCATTTTCCCGCGCATGACGGTGCACGAAAACCTGCTCATGGGCGCGCATGGCCGCGACGATGCGGAGGCCGAGCAAACGATGGAGCAGGTGTTTTCCCTGTTCCCGCGCCTGAAGGAGCGGTTGTCGCAGCGCGGCGGCACGCTCTCGGGCGGCGAGCAGCAGATGCTGGCGATCGCCCGCGCGCTGATGAGCCGGCCCCGCCTGCTGCTGCTGGACGAGCCCTCGCTGGGGCTGGCGCCCTTGGTGGTGCGGCAGATTTTCGGCGCCATCCGCGATCTGAACCGGGACACCGGTCTGACCGTGCTGCTGGTGGAGCAGAACGCATACCAGGCGCTGCGGCTGGCGCACCGGGGCTACGTGCTGGTCAACGGGTCCATCACCATGGCGGGGACCGGGGCGGAGTTGCTGGCGCGGCCGGAGATTCGGGCGGCCTATCTGGAGGGCGGGCATTAGCCGACGCCACGGGTAAACTTCCTGCGTTGGTGACTACTGCAGGAATCCCCAGCGCGGCACGGCGGGTTCGGCCTGCGCCCATTTCCAGGCAGCCTCCTGGCGGCAGATCGTGGTGTTGAACCAGGCCGGCGTCGCCGGCGGGTCGTCGGCAACCGAGAAAGCGATTTCCTTGCAGGTCGCGATCGGCGTGACGATGTTGCGCACCACCTGCACCTCACCGCCCTCGTTGCCGAGCGGGATGTCGTGACGGATCTGCCAGGGGGCGCTGCCGCCCTCCGGCAGCGCGGCGGCGGCCAGCGCGATGGCGTCCTGCTCGGCCTGCTGGCGGTGGCGGGAGACGTATTTCAGACCGGCGTCAACGGCTGCGTCCGTGCCCACGGCGACAACGAAGCCGACCGCCGGGTTGGCGGTCGCCCCCCCGGCCACGGCACCGGCAGCAAGCCCGCTCAGGTCCGCAACGGCGCTGCAGCCGCCCAGCAGCAGGGCGGCGATCAGAAACGGGACCGCCCGCGTCACTGCAGCGAGCCCCAGCGCTCCGTGGCCGGTTCCGCGGTCGCCCATTTCCAGGTCTCGCCGTCGCGGCAGATCGTGGCGGTGTAGAATTCCCGCGTCGGCGCCTCCGGCTTGCCGCCCTCGACCGAGAACACGATCTCGCGGCAGGCGAAACCGGGGCCGCCGAACTCGCGCGCCACGGTCAGCGAGCCGCGCGCGTCCGGCTCGATCGGGAAGTCATGCGAGACATCCCAGACGCCAACTTCACCTTTCTGCAGACCGCCGGCGACGGTGGCGATCCGGTCCTGCTCGGCGCGATGCACCCGCCGCTCGGCATATTTCAGCCCGGCATCGGCGATCGATCGCACGGCGAGACCGATGCCGGTCGCGACGGCCGCATCCTTGGTGACCGAACTGGCGATGCCCGCGCCGGCGATGCCGGCCGCATCGGCCGTGCCCTCACTCAGCAGCGAACCGCAACCCGGGAGCGACAGGCAGGCCAGCGCCAACACTCCATATCCCCATCGCAGCACACCCGGGCGCGCGGGGCGGCTGCATGAGCGGATGGGGGGGATTTTCGTCGTCGGAACCGGAATGGTGAGCATGGCGACACCTAACCCGATGTCGTCGCCCGGCGGCAACAGTTGCGTGCGCAGAAAGTCGATCGGTGCGGCGTGGTCGCCATCCCGGCAGAGCCGGTCCCCTCGCTGTCTTGAGGCTCAGCCCGTTCCCCGTTACCTTGCTGTTGGTCCGGGACGGGTGGCCGAGCGGTTTAAGGCTCCAGTCTTGAAAACTGGCGTGGGTGCAAGTCCACCGTGGGTTCGAATCCCACCCCGTCCGCCAACTGGTCCGGACAACCGATTGAAGTCCCATGGGACCCGTAATGGCGTCGGCGCTTGTGTTTTATGCTCGGACGCGCCGCGCGATCCACCATTCCAGGAGCCAACCGGAAACGATGGATGGCCGGCTGGAGGCTGCTGGTTTCGCAACGATCGGTTCAGGGACTTTGTTGGATTGCGCCAGCGCGGCGCCGATCTCCGCGCTCAGCGCCTGCGCTTGCTCCTGGTCCACCATTGAGAACCGATGGCTTATGAGGGCGTCGAGCAACAGCTTGATTGAGGCGGCCGTGGCTTCAAGCAGTCGGCGGTCGTTTTCGGTCATCGTCCCCGTCCTGGCTCCTGACGGGCCAGCATCTACCGGGAGGCGTTGCCCGCGTCGATCGGAGAGCCGCATGCTTACGCAATCTGTCACATTCGGGGCTGGCTGCCGGTGCGTATCAAGCTGGCGCTGGCCGTGGTCCCCATCAAGCGGTCGGCGTCCACCTTGCCATCGCAGCCCTCGTCTATACCATTCATCGGGATGCGATGAGACCGCCCAGAACCTGGGGCACGCGGCCCGATGCCTCGCGCTGCCGGACTGCGGCGACATGCCATTCTCAAGTGCAGCCGGAATGATGACCGTGGTGCAGCAGCCGGTCCAGATGCAAGTCGATCACCAGATTGTCATGAAAAAATGCATGAATCGTCACACGGCCAGCAACAAGGGGTTGCTAGAGCACTGAAAGAGTACTTTTTCGTCAGCCGCAAACCCTTGTTGCGTCAGAACACCAGCGGAGCAGGAACCTTGAGAAGAATACTCTTCGCGGCATTTGCCGCTGGCCTCATTGCCGCCGCAGGGTCTGCCAGCGTTCCGGCCAGGGCCGCCGATGCGATCTGCTACAACTGCCCGCCACAATGGGCCGATTGGGGCAGTATGCTGAAACTGATCAAGACGGATCTCGGCTACGACGTTCCACTCGATAACAAAAATTCCGGGCAGGCTCTGTCGCAAATGATCGCCGAAAAGGCGAACCCGATCGCTGACTTTGCCTATCTCGGCGTTACCTTTGGTATCCAGGCCAACAACCTCGGCGTGACCCAACCTTACAAGCCGAAGGGTTTTGATGAGGTTCCCGCGGGGATGAAGGACCCCGCCGGAAATTGGGTTTCGATCCATTCCGGGACCTTCGGACTGTTCATCAACAAGGACGCGCTCGGCCGCACGCCAGTCCCGGCCTGCTGGAAGGACCTCCTGAAGCCCGAATACCGTGGCGAGGTCGCCTATCTCGATCCCGCTTCGGCCTTCGTGGGGTATGTCGGAGCGGTCGCCATCAACCAGGCACTCGGCGGTACCCTCGACAACTTCAGCCCGGCCGTTGATTATTTCAAATCTCTTTTGAAGAACGACCCCATCGTTCCGAAGCAGACGTCCTATGCGCGGGTCGTCTCAGGCGAGATCCCAATCCTTATGGATTACGACTTCAATGCCTACCGCGCCAAATACACCGAGAAGGGTAACTTCGCGTTTGTGATCCCTTGCGAGGGCACGATCACGGTTCCCTATGTCGTCAGCCTGGTCAGGGATGCTCCTCACCGGCAAAAAGCTGAGAGGATCATCGACTATCTGCTGTCCGACAAGGGGCAGGCGTTCTGGGCGAATGCCTATCTGCGGCCGGTCCGTGCCGTCCCGATGCCGCCGGATTTGCGCAGTCGCTTCCTGCCGGAGACGGAGTACGCCCGGGCGCATACCGTCGATTACGGCGCGATGGCAGCCGCGCAGAAGCGGTTTACGGATCGGTACCTGACCGAAGTTCGTTGAGCCGACCGGGTTTGCGCCCCCCGAGACCGGGCTGCCAGGAACCGATCGGGGAGTGCGCGTTGATGTCTTCGAGAATGTTCGTCGCCCTGTGCCTGGCGCCGCTGCTGATCGTGGCGGCGGCCTTTTTCGTGTTGCCGCTGGCCCGGCTCGTGGTGGTCGGTGCCAGCGGACCCGATGGGGCTGCCGCCTATCTGGCGATCCTCACCGAGCCGCGATACCGCGAAAGCCTGGTGGCCACGGTCATCCTGGCGGTCGCCACAACCGTCGCGACGCTCATCACCGCGACCATCGTCGGCCTTTTCGTGCAGCGACATGATTTCCCGGGTCGGTCCGTCCTGGTCGCGCTGTTGACGTTTCCCCTGGCGTTGCCCGGGGTGGTGGTCGGCTTCATGATCATCCTGCTCGCCGGTCGCCAGGGCCTGATCGGCGAGGTGGCCCGCGCGCTCACCGGCCAGCGACTGGTCTTCGCCTATGCGGCAGGCGGCCTGTTTCTGGGCTATCTGTATTTTTCCATTCCCCGCGTCATCCTCACCATCATGGCCTCGGTGGAGAAGCTCGACCCGCAGGTGGAGGAGGCCGCACGGGCGCTTGGCGCGGGGGCATGGGCGGTCCATCGCGACGTGATCCTGCCGGCGCTCGTGCCGGCCTTCATCGCATCCGGTGCAATCTGTTTCGCGACCGCCATGGGGGCGTTCGGGACCGCCTTCACGCTGGCGACGCGAACCGATGTACTGCCAATGGTCATCTATACGGAGTTCACCCTGAATGCGAATTTTGCCATGGCGGCCGCTCTGTCGGTCGGGCTGGGCATCGTAACCTGGGCGGCACTGGCGGTGTCACGCTCCGCGGCCGGCACTTCGGTCGCCGCCGCCGGCTAGGGCGATGATCGCCGCCCGCCTGCCCGTCGCTCTCCAGGCCGCATTCACGGTGCTCGTCACCGCGTTCCTGATCGTCCCGGCGGTTATGTCGATGCTCGCCGGGGTCACGGTGCAGTATTCGCGCGGCCTGTCTTCGGGCCTGACCCTGGAATGGGTGGTCGAGGTCTGGACCCTCTATTCCGACACCATCCTTCGATCCGTTCTGATTGCGCTGGCAACCCTTGGCTGCACGCTGACGATCGGCGTTCCGGCGGCGTATGGATTGCAGGTGACCGGCGGCCGGATTGCCCGCGTAATTGAGGAAATCATCACGCTACCGCTCGCCATACCCGGCCTTGCGATCGCGCTCGGAATGATCATTACCTATGGCGGTGTCGGCAGCTTCCGCCAATCGTCGCTGTTCATCCTGGCCGGGCACGTCGTGTTCACGATGCCTTTCATGATCCGTTCGGTCATGGCCGTGCTGGGTGTCATCGACCTGGACACGCTCGACGAAAGCGCCGCCAGCCTCGGCGCCAGCCGATGGCAGCGATTCATCGATGTCGTGGTGCCGAATGCCATACCTGGGATTCTCGCCGGCTCGCTGACGGTGGTCACGCTTTCGCTCGGTGAGTTCAATCTGACCTGGATGCTGCATACGCCGCTGACGAAGACGCTCCCGGTCGGGCTCGCCGACAGCTACGCCTCGATGCGGCTCGAGATTGCCAGCGCCTATACGCTCATCTTCTTTGTCCTTCTCGTTCCCCTTCTCGCCGCCATGCAGTTCGCGGCCCGCAACCGCGCCACACGAGGCCGCCAATGACGGCAAACGGCAAGGGCGTGTCGCTCCGTCTGGAAAATTGCGCCAAGACCTACCCCGGCGGAATTCAGGTCCTGTCGCCCATGACCCTGGAGATCGCCCGCGGCGAGACGGTGGTATTGCTCGGTCCGTCAGGGTGCGGGAAGACCACGACCCTGCGGATTATCGCCGGCCTGATCCAGCCCGATCATGGCGGACGCGTGCTGTTCGATGGCGTGGACGTAACGTCGGTGCCGATCGAAAAGCGCAATGTCGGCATGGTGTTTCAATCCTATGCCCTGTTCCCCAACATGACGGTGGCCGGAAACATCGGCTACGGACTGAAAATCCGGCACGTTCCCAAGGCCGAGCGGCGCAAGCGCGTCGATGCGATGATGCAGCTGGTCGGCATAGATACATTGCACGACCGGCGCGTCGATCAGCTCTCGGGCGGGCAGCGGCAGCGCGTGGCGCTGGCCCGCGCAGTCGCCTGTCAGCCGCGCGTTCTCCTCCTGGATGAACCCCTGACCGCCCTGGACGCGAGCCTGCGGGACCGGCTTCGCACGGACCTCAATCAGTTGTTTCGCAGCCTCGGGATCACCACCATCTACGTCACCCATGACCAGGGGGAGGCGATGGCGCTCGGGGATCGCATTGTCGTCATGACAAAGGGAACGATCGCGCAGGTCGGAACGCCGGATGAAATCTATTTTCGCCCGGCCAACCGGTTTGTCGCCGAGTTCATCGGGGCCGCCAACATTCTCGAAGGGCCGTTGCAAAGCGAGGTCATGCTGCTTCCCGGCGGGCAGCTTCACATCGACGGCGGGCGAACCGGGGACACGGCGGTGGCGATGGTTCGGCCCGAGGCGATCGGGATCGTCAGTCCCGACGGTGCCAGCTGGACCGGACGCATTCAAACCAAGATTTTCCTCGGCGATCGACTCCGCCTGACGGTGGCCGAGGCAGCGACCAGCGCCATCGTGGTCGATGCCTCGAACCGCCTCGTCGTACAGGTTGGCGACCGCGTCGGTCTGACGGTGCCAAATGGCTCAGTCCGGCTGCTCACCTCCTGATGATCATCAATTCTCGCAGGACACACCATGAACCGTTCAACTGAGGTGGCGCAGACGATCGTCGCACAGATTTCCGATCCGCACATCAAGCGGCCGGGCGAAGTTGCGTACGGAGTCATCGACACGGCCCAGGCCCTTGGTCGCTGCGTGCAATTTCTGAACAGCCTGGTTCCGAAGCCGGACATCGTCGTCGTTTCAGGGGACATCGCCGATTCGGGACGGGATGAGGAATACCGCCATTTCCAGGAGCTGATGGCGCCGCTGGTTATCCCCTTCGTCATCCTGCCGGGGAACCACGACGACCGCGCCGCGATCCGCCGGAGCTTCCCGGCCGCTGCTGACCTTCGGTCGGAAGGTCCCTTGAACGCCGTCATGCGCCTGGACCATCTCGTCCTCGTGCTGCTCGACTCGTCGGTCCCGGGCGAACCGCACGGATTTCTCGGGTCCGACACGCTCGCCTGGCTTGACGTCCGGCTTTGCGAAGACGCCGAATCCCCTGCGCTTATATTTCTGCACCATCCACCCTTCGTCACGGGCATCCGGCATATGGATGTGCAGAACCTTCGCAACGCCGATGCCCTGGCCGAGGTCGTGGCGCGGCATGAACGGGTTCGCCTCGTTGCGGCCGGGCATGTGCATCGTGCCGCCTTTACGCTTTTCGCAGGCGTGCCAGCCGTGATCGCGCCCGGAATCTCCCACGCCGTGGCGCTCGATCTGGATCCGGCGGGCTTGCCCGCATTCAGGCTGGAGACGCCTGGACTCTATCTCCACATATGGACGCGGGGAGATGTTACCGGACAACTGGTCAGCCACGCCCTGCCGATCGGGATGTTTGACGGGCCTTATCCGTTCTTTGACGCCGAAGGGCGGCTCCGCTGATCGGCGTGGTTCTCCGGCGGCCAGACGACGGCGTCAACGCGGTCGCCGAGGGCTATTCGGCCAGGCCGGCGATGTCAGAATCGACGTCAGCAGCCTCGATGGGCTGCCCAGTGTCATCGGCACGCCTCCGACGCGATCAGGGCAGGCGAGCGAAAGCAGGTTTTCAAGCCTCACACCCGGAAGCCGGCTCATGTCTGAATCGTCGGAACCGGTTGGCTGGCGCTGGCGGCGGCTCCTGATGCCGTCCAGGCCACTTCACCGATCGCCCCGGCGTGCCGTGTCTGGTTTCGGCCGCCGGACTTTGCCGCATACAGCGCCTGATCCGCATTGGCGAGGAGCGATGCCATCGTGGTGCCGGACGACGGAATGATCGATGCAGCACCGACGCTCACCGTAACAATGCCGGCTGGGCCATGCTCATGCGGGATGCGCTGGGCCGCAACGGCGTTCCGGATCGCCTCGGCAACCTGGATGGCGCCGTCTGGGTAAGTGTGCGGCAGGATGACCGTGAACTCCTCCCCACCATAACGGGCGCCGACGTCGCCAGGCCGTCTGAGTTTCGCCTGGATGCTCGCGGCGATGGAACGGAGCACCTGGTCACCCATCGGATGCCCGTAGCGGTCGTTATAGAGCTTGAAGCAATCAGCATCGAGCAGCAGCAGCGACAGCGGCGACGCTTCGCGTCCGGCCCTTCGCCACTCGCGCTCCAACGTCTGGTCAAAATGTCGGCGATTGACCAGACCCGTCAGCCCGTCCGTCAGCGCCTGCTCGGCCAGTGCCTCGTTGGCGGCGGCCAGTGCCTCTTCGACATGCTTGCGGGCGGTGATGTCGCGGGCAACCGTGATGATCTCCTCGGCTTCTCCGGTCACGGAGTTGCAGATAAGACTGCTCTGCCCTTCGATCCAAACGACCGAGCCGTTTTTGTGCAGCGTCCTGCACACCTCGGTGATCCGCGGGGTCCCAGCAAGCAGCTTGCGGAACGCTTGTATTATGACCGGGCGGTCACCCGGATGCACGTTGGACGTGAAGTGTCGGCCGATCAGTTCTTCGGGCAGATAGCCGGACAGGTTGAAAGTCGCAGGCGACATGTAGTGACGGATGCCGTCGAGGCCGGTACGAATGATGGCGTCGCTGGAATTCTCGGCCAGCATCCGGAATTGCGCCTCGCTGGCACGTGCCGATTGCTCGGCCCGTGCCAGGCTGAGAACGAGGTCCTCCAGTTCCATTTTATGCGCTTCGGCACCGGCGCGGGCCAGTTCGATCTCGGCACGGCGTTGCCCCAGCCAGGCCAGACCCAGCAGTGCCGCCGCGGCGCCGGCGCAGACGGCACCATAGATCACCAGGTCCCGATACCAAACCGTGAGCGCCGCCTTGACGCCAACACCGTGTAACAAATAAGCGTCGTAGGAGCCGACCTTGCGGGAGCTGTAGAACCGCTCGGTCCCGTCAAGCGCTGAGACGTCGCGGAACGAGCCACGCTCATGCCCCTGGACATGACGCGCAAACACGGATGTGCCAGGCACCAAGGCGGAACGCGGATCGATTTCGGGCGTACGCATCATGACCATCCGGTCACCCCGGATGAGCGAGGTCGCCATGAAAGGCTGCGGCGCAATCGACCTCCAGAAATCACGGAAATAGGCCGGATAGACCGTGATGATGACCGCGCCGTTGAAGCTGCCGTCCGGACGCTGCAGCCGATACGCGACATTGAAGCTGGTGCGCCCCCAAACGCGGCCAACCACCAGGCCGCCGAGCGACAGCTCGCCCGCGCCCGTTTGCAGCGCCTGGAAGTAATCGCGGCCGGCGGCGCTGACCGGCTTGGCCGGCAGCGTCTCGTTGCTGGCACGGATGCGGCCGGTCGGATCGGCAAGCCAGATCGCCTCGACCTGGGGAAATTTGCCGTGCAGGGCCTGGAGAAAGGCATGCAGAGGTTCGGAGCGGGCAATCTCGTCCCACTCCATGCCGGCAAGCCGCTCGGCGATGCGCTCGGCCACGAGGGCGCGCGTCTCAAAGACGTTCAAAGCGTGCTGGTGGAAAATATCGGTCTGATCGCGCACCGCTCTCGCGAGGTCGTCCAGCACCCTGACGCGGTCGTGCGCCGCGATGACGCCGAACAGCAGAGCCGGAACCAGCACGGCGGCGGCAGCCAGCACCCTGAAGCCACGCTGGGCCGCGCCGGATCGATGTGTCAAAGCCGGATCAAGCCCCATCGACCCGCCATCCCCTGAGAGTCCGTTGGGAAAGGGGTTCCAAGTCGAACTCAACTGATTGTAGAATCGAGCAGTTTGTATAGGACGGCTGAGGGGCGTGCCGATGGTGTGGACTGCCAAGAATCGCGGTCGCTACGACCGGCGTGGTCAAAGATATCCGAGTGACCTGACGAACGAGGAGTGGGTGGTTCTGCAACCACTTCTGCCGGTTCCCCAGGGGCGCGGTCGCCCGCGGGAGCATCAGTTGCGCGAGGTCATGAACGGGATTCGCTATGTCTTGCGCTATGGCATCCCGTGGGACGCCATGCCCAAGGACCTGCCGCCGTCGAGCATTTGCTACGACTACTGGCGCCTCCTGACCGATGGCGGCCACATGGAGC
>CAIXDS010000122.1 GCA_903918195.1 uncultured Acetobacteraceae bacterium
GAGGGGGCCGGGGGGAGGGGCCCGGGCCGCACGGACGAATGAACCAAGGCACCCACCATGGCCCGCGACGTAACAGACTCCCTCGCCCGTGAATTCGGCCTTTCCGCCGAGGAATACACAAGCGTACTCGCCATCATGGGGCGCACCCCCACGCTGACCGAACTCGGCGTGTTCAGCGTCATGTGGTCGGAGCATTGCTCCTATAAATCCAGCCGCGTCTGGCTGAAGCAATTGCCCACCAAGGCCCCCTGGGTCATCCACGGCCCCGGCGAGAATGCCGGCGTGGTCGATATCGGCGAAGGGCTGGCGGCCATCTTCAAGATGGAAAGCCACAACCACCCGAGCTTCATCGAACCCTACCAGGGCGCGGCCACCGGGGTCGGCGGCATCCTGCGTGACGTGTTCACCATGGGCGCGCGGCCGATCGCCAACCTCAACGCGCTGCGCTTCGGCGACCCCGCGCTGCCGCGCACGCGCCGCACCATCGACGGGGTGGTGCGCGGCATCGGCGGCTACGGCAACTGCGTCGGCGTGCCGACCGTGGGGGGAGAAATCAATTTTCACCCCTCCTACAACGGCAACCCGCTGGTCAACGCCATGACGGTGGGCATCGCCCCCGCCAACCGCATTTTTCTCTCCGCCGCCGCCGGGGTGGGCAATCCGGTCGTCTATGTCGGCTCGAAAACCGGGCGCGATGGCATCCACGGTGCCACCATGGCGTCGGCCGAATTCGCCCAGGACAGCGAGGAAAAGCGCCCGACCGTGCAGGTCGGCGACCCCTTCGTGGAAAAGCTGCTGATCGAGGCCTGCCTGGAACTGATGGCCACCGATGCCATCGTCGCCATCCAGGACATGGGCGCCGCCGGCCTGACCTCCTCCGCCGTCGAGATGGCCGGTAAGGGCGGCGTGGGGCTCGCCCTCGACCTCGACGCCGTGCCGCAGCGCGAGACCGGCATGTCGGCCTACGAGATGATGCTGTCGGAAAGCCAGGAGCGCATGCTCATCGTCCTGCGGCCCGACCGCCAGGACGTGGCGCGGGCGATCTTCGACAAATGGGAGCTGGATTTCGCCGTCATCGGCCACCTGACCGATACCGGGCGCATCGTCGTCACCCATCGCGGCGTGGTGGAGGCCGACATCCCGCTCGCCCCGCTGGCCGATCAGGCACCGCTGTACCACCGCCCCACCGCCGCAACGCCGAAGCCGGCGCCGCTTGGCGAGGTCGCCGACCCGCTCGGGCTGTCGGAAGCCCTGCTGCGCCTGATCGGCTGCCCCGATCTGTGCTCGCGCGCCTGGGTGTGGGATCAGTACGACGCCACCGTCGGCGGCCAGACCGTGCGCCGGCCGGGTGCTGCCGACGCCGCGATCGTGAAGATCGAGGGCAGCCGGCGCGCGCTCGCGCTCACCACCGACTGCACCCCGCGCTACTGCCAGGCCGACGCCGAGGCGGGCGGCGCCCAGGCGGTGGCCGAAGCCTGGCGCAACATCACCGCCACCGGCGCCACGCCGCTGGCGATCACCGACAACATGAATTTCGGCAATCCGGAAAAGCCGGAGATCATGGGGCAGTTCGCCGCCGCCATCGCCGGCATGTCGGCGGCCTGCGTGGCGCTCGACTTCCCGGTCGTGAGCGGCAATGTCTCGCTTTACAACGAAACTGAGGGCAGCCCGATCATGCCTACCCCGGCAATCGGCGGGCTTGGCGTGCTTGAAGATGCCGCCGCCTCAGTCGGGCTGGCGCTGCCGCCCGGCCTTTCCCTCGTCGTGATCGGCGCGACCGCCGGGCATCTCGGCCAGTCGCTGTGGTTGCGCGAAGTGGCCGGCCGGGAGGCTGGCCCCCCTCCCCCGGTTGACCTGGCCGCCGAACGCCGCAACGGCGATTTTGTCCGCGCGCAAATCCTGGCCGGGCAGGTGCGCGCCTGCCACGACGCCTCCGATGGCGGCCTGCTGGTGGCGGTGGCGGAAATGGCGCTGGCCGGCACTGCCGGCGCCCGGCTGCTGCCCGTGCCGAACGGGGTGGCGCCGCACGCCTTCTGGTTCGGCGAGGATCAGGCGCGCTACGTGCTCGCGGTGGAGAACGCGGCCGACATCCTGGCCGCCGCCGCCGCAACCGCCGTTCCGGCGGCGCTGCTCGGCGTTTCAGAGGCTGGGGATTTGACACTTCCGTCCGGCGACACCATTTCGCTGGCAAGGCTACGCGCGGTGCACGAGCAGACCCTGCCGTCACTGATGGGCGGCTGAATCAATCGAAGGGGTTGCGGCGCGATGGCGATGTCGGCGAACGAAATCGAGGCGTTGATCAAGGCAGCAGTGCCGGATGCGTCCATAACCGTCGAGGATCTGGCCGGCGACGGCGACCACTGGGCCGCAACCGTGGTCAGCGAAACTTTCCGCGGCCTCTCCCGCGTCAAGCAACACCAGATCGTCTATGCCGCGCTGCAGGGCCGGGTGGGAGGCGAACTGCACGCCCTCGCCCTGCAGACCTCCGCTCCCGAACAAGGACCCCCCGCATGAGCAACCCCGTCTTCGAGCGCATCCAGGCCGACATCACCGAAAACCCGGTGTTTCTCTACATGAAGGGCAACGCCTTGTTCCCGCAATGCGGGTTCTCCGCCCGCGTTGTGCAGATCCTCACCCATGTGGGCGTGCCGTTCAAAACGGCGAACGTGCTGGAAGACGCCGAACTGCGCGAGGGCATCAAGGCGTTCTCGAACTGGCCGACCATTCCGCAGCTGTTTATCAAGGGCGAGTTCATCGGCGGCTGCGATATCGTTACCGAGATGTTCCAGTCTGGCGAGCTGGCGGCGACCCTTACGGAGAAGGGTATTGCGCATGAGGCTTCGGCCTGAAGCAAGGAAGGCCAGGGCTCTGCCCTGGACCCGGCAGGGGGCGGTGGCCCCCTGCACCCCGTTCCTTATTCTTATTCGGGCGGGGGGCTCCAGAATGCCTCCAGATGCTCGGCCAGGTCGGCGTCGGGCACTTTGACCAAGTCCTTGGTTAGCGTGCCATCCAGCCGCGATTCCGCCAGCCCGTCTAACGCCGCGCGCAGATCGTGCAGCGCGTGCGCCGGTGCCACCAGCACCAGGCAATCGTACTGACCCTCGGCCGCCGCGGCGTTCATCTGCTCGGCGATGTAGTGTTCAAAACCTTCCTTGGCAGCGCGGTGCGGGTCGGTCTTCGGCTGGATCGCGTGCCGCAAGGGCGAAGCGCTCTCGAAGCTACGACCCGGCCGATCCGTGCCGAGATCAGCGGAGCGTTGGTGCGCCGTCGCCGAATCGAGGCTGTTGATGGTGCGAAACTGGCGCTGCGGCGCCGGCACGACCACCCGCGCATGCTCGCCGTCCGCCACCAGAATCCATGTTCTCGTTCTGCTGCCTGCCATGTCACCCTCTCGTGCGGGCGGCGCTGCCGGATGGCATCAGGCGATCAGGGACATGCCGCCAGCAGCGTCGGTATCGCGACCGGGACGAAGGATAGGCCGCCGGTCACCGCAATCCGCAACAAAAAGCCGCGATCCGCTGCATCCCCTTGGCCAGCGACTCATCGTCGGTCGCGTAGCTGATGCGCACATAGGGACTCATGCCGAACGCCGCCCCATGCACCACCGCCACGTGGGCCTCCTCCAGCAGTGCCAGGGAAAAATCCTCGTCGGTCAGCAGCACCCGCCCGCCGGCAGTGGTCTTGCCCAGGCACCCCGCGATGTTGGGGAACACATAGAACGCGCCCTCCGGCCGGTGGCAGGACAGGCCCGGGCAGGCATTCAGCGCCTCCACGACCCTGTCGCGCCGGCGGCGATAGATGGCGGCGCGCTCGGCCACCAACTCCTGCGGCCCGTCCAGCGCCGCCGCCGCCGCCGCCTGGCTGATGGTGGAGACGCCCGCCGCCACGTGGCCCTGAATCGCCACCATGCCACGGATCAAATCCTTCGGCCCGCCGGCGAAGCCGACGCGCCAGCCGGTCATGGCATAGGTTTTCGACATGCCGCTGACCGTCAGCGTGCGCTCGCGCAGCCGCGGCTCCACCTTGGCGAGCGTCGCGTAGCGCTCCTCCGCGTAATAGAGGTGCTCATACATGTCGTCGCACATGACCCAGACATGCGGATGCCGAAGCAACACGTCGGCGATGGCTGCGAGTTCGGCGCGGCTGGCAACGGCGCCGGTCGGGTTATTGGGGAAATTCAGCAGCAGCCACTTCGTCCGGGACGTGATGGCGGTGTCCAGATCCTCCGGCCGCAACCGAAAGCCATTATTCTGCGGGCAGGCGATGTGCACCGGCGTGCCGCCCACCAGTTGCACGGTCAGCGTGTACGACGCCCAGCACGGCACCGGGATGAGCACCTCGTCGCCTTCGTCCACCGTCGCCATCAGGGCGTTGTAGATCACCTGTTTGGCGCCGTTCGACACCATGATCTCATCGAGCCCGTACTCTAGCCGATGGTCGCGCCGGAACTGCCGCTGCACGGCGGATTTCAGCGCGAGCGTGCCATCCTGCGGCGGGTATTTGGTATCGCCCCGCAGCCCCGCCTGATAGGCCGCCTCGATGGCGTGCGGCGGGGTGTCGAAATCCGGCTCGCCGATGGCAAGGCTGACCACGTCGTGGCCGGCCTCGCGCAGGGCGCGGGCTTTGCTGCTCATGGCCACGGTAGCAGCCACTTTCGCCCGGCCGAGCCGCTGCGCAAGGCCCGGCCGGTTCACGGTGGACATCGGTCTAGGTCAGGCCCTGGCAGAAGCGTTGGATGCGGTGGCACGCCTCGCGCAGGCTGTCGGTGTCGGTGGCATAGCTGATGCGGAAATGCCCGGGATACATGAACGCCGAACCGTGCACCGCGGCCACCCCCTCCTCATCCAGCAGGGCAATGACGAAGCTTTCGTCGTCGCTGATCCTGGCCCCCTTCGCGCTGGTCTTGCCAATGCAGCCATGCACCGAGGGAAACACGTAGAACGCGCCCTCGGGCTTGTGGCAGGCGATGCCGGGCGCGTCGTTCAGCATGTCGACCACCAGCTCGCGGCGCTGGCAGTACACCTCGACCATCTCGTCGATGCAATCCTGCGGGCCGGTCAGGGCCGCCAGGGCCGCCGCCTGACCGATCGAGGAGGCGTTGGTGGTGGACTGGCTCTGCAGCTTGTCCAGCGCCTTGATCAGCGCCTTCGGCCCGCCGGCGAAGCCGATGCGCCAGCCGGTCATGGCGTAGGCCTTGGAGCAGCCGTTCATGGTGAGCGTGCGCTCGCGCAGGCGCGGCTCCACCTCGACGACGGTGGCCGGGCGGAAGCCGTCATAGGCGAGCTTGTTGTAGATGTCGTCGGTGAGAATCCACACATCCGGGTGGCGCAGCAGCACCTCGCAGACCGGCCGCAGCTCCTCGGCGGAATAGGCCGCCCCGGTGGGGTTGCTGGGGTTGTTGAGGATGAACCATTTGGTGCGCGGCGTGATCGCCGCTTCCAGATCCTCGGCGCGCAACTTGAAGCCGTTATTCTGACCGCAGGGGACGAACACCGGCGTGCCTTCGGCCAGCGCCACGATGTCCGGGTAGCTGACCCAGCAGGGCGTCGGGATGATCACCTCGTCGCCCTGGTTCAGCGTGGCCAGCATGGCATTGAAAATAACCTGCTTGCCGCCGGTCGAGACAATGACCTCATCGGCCGCATAGTCGATGCCGTGGTCCTGGCGGAACTTATCCGCCACCGCGCGGCGCAGGGCGGGGATGCCGGACACGTCCGTATACTTGGTCTGGCCGGCCTGGATGGCGGCGATGGCGGCATCCTTGATGAATTGCGGCGTGTCGAAATCGGGCTCGCCGGCGGACAGGCTGATGATGTCCCGCCCGGCCGCCTTCAGCGCCCGCGCCTTGCTGGCGATGGCGATGGTCTGGCTGGGGCTGATCCGGTCCAGGCGTTCGGCGGTGAGCTGCATTGATAGGACTTTCGGCCACTGGCGAGGGCGGGAAGGTAATCCGGGCGGGAGCCGCGGGCAACCGTACCGGCACCGCCGTCTCGACACGTCCCGGATGCGCGGCTATCGCAGCGGCGGACCTTCCGGAGGAACAGGCGCATGCCCGCATCGACCCTGGACATCGACCACCTGCGCGGTTGGATCGGCCGGCAGGAGGTGCTGCACGACACCATCACGGCTTTCCCGGTGGCGGCGCTGGCAGCGACACTCGACCGCGACGACGCGGAACCGCTGGCGGGAGATGCGCTGCCGCCGCTGTGGCATTGGCTGTATTTCCTGCCCCGCGCGCGCCAGTCGCAGCTCGGCCCCGACGGGCATCCGGCGCGCGGCGGCTTCCTGCCGCCGGTGAAGCTGCCGCGGCGCATGTGGGCGGGCGGGCGGCTGGAATTCCCGGGCACGCTGCGGGTCGGCGATGCGGTCACCCGCACCTCCACGGTCGCCGATGTGTCGCGCAAGGAAGGGCGCACCGGGCCGCTGGTGTTCGTCCTGGTGCGCCACGAGATCGCCGGGCCGGAGGGTGTGGCGGTGACCGAGGAGCACGACATCGTCTATCGCGGCCTGCCCGGCCCGGGCGAGCCCACCCCTGCCCCGCGCTTGGCGCCGGAGGCAACGGCGTGGCGGCGCGACATCGTGCCCGACGAAGTGCTGCTGTTCCGCTATTCCGCCCTGACGTTCAACGGCCACCGCATCCACTACGACCGCCGCTACGTGACGCAGCAGGAGGGCTATCCGGGCCTGATCGTGCACGGACCGCTGCTGGCCACGCTGCTGGTGGATCTGCTGCGCCGCAACACCGACCGCCGGCTCGCCGGCTTCCGCTTCCGTGCGGCGAGCCCGGTCTTCGACACCGCCCCCTTCGCGGTGTGCGGCCGTCCCGAGGGCGGCCGCGTAACGCTATGGGCGCGCAAGGCAGACGGCACCCTGGCGATGGACGCGGAGGCGTCGCTGGACTGACCGGTTAGCGCCGGTGAAACCGCAGCCGGCGCATCGGTTGCAGGCGTGCCGAGGCGCGGAAACGCCGCGGCGCGGGAGCGAGGCACACCAAGCCCAGCCCCACCACAGCCATGGCCGGCGGCTCGATGCGCATGTCCTCACCCGGTGCGTTGCGGCCGCGCAGGTTGAGGTCGGTGACGAACACGCCGCCCTCGCCGGACGGGTCGTGGGCGATGAAACGCAAATCGGCGGGCTGCAGCCCATCCTCCCCGGGCACCAGCGCGGGGACGGCCTGGCGGGCCATCAACAGGTCCAGGATATCCCTTCCTGGGGCGCCATACGGGCTCCAGGCCAGCGACTCGCCGCTGCCGATGGCCATCGGCCGCAGCGAGCGGAGGGTCGCCGCCGACACATAAGTGGTGACCAACGCCACCTCGCCGAAGGTATGCAGCAGGTCGGGCTCGAACAGCGGCAGCACCGCCGCCAGGAAGGCACGCGATTCGGCGGTCGCCGCGGCCGGGTTCGGGTGCACGCTGCGCGTTGCGGCCAGGCAGCGATGCATCGGCGACCGCAGCGACGTCGTGCCGACGAACACGCGCAGAGCCGCCGGCGGCATTGGAATCGAGGGAGCCGCATGAAGCGGCGCAGCTGCTAGCAGCAGAATCAGGCCAAGAACGGTGGTCGTCCGCGCGCGCATGATGTATCCCTCGTCTCGTCCGCGCCGGCCCAACTGGCAGGCACAATGTCAACTGCGACGGTATCAAACCCTTTCCGTCAGATATTGTATCTTTTTGTGTCCGGCCTCCCGGTCACGTGATGATACAAAAAAACAGCCCCCCTTTCCCGTCCGCCCGTCTGTCCGGGGAATACAGCGAAAGTAAGGCCAGGGAGGTCGGCCCCCTGAGCTTCCGTCAATGTATCTCCCCGGCCTGACGCAACGCCGTGCGCATCTTCGCGACGGTGAAGCCGGGGCTGCGGGCCATGTCCAGAATGAGTTTTTCGCGGCGCGATACCAGATCGATCGCGGCCGGCAACTTCGTCACTGCCGCCGCCTGGATCGCCGCGGTGGGGAGCAGGCCGCTCCCTTCGCCCTCTGGACGCCGGACGCGGACTGGTGCGACATCCACGGGCTATCGACGCCACCGTCCCGGAGTGACCATCATGCCGCCCACTGCCCACGCCCTGCGCGAAAAGACCGGGGCACCTGCCGATGTGATCCCTTCGCTGCTTTCCGGCCGGCAGCCGCCCGCCGGCCGCATGCCCCGTCCGGAGCGCTGAACCATGGGGATGCTGATCATCGACGCCCTGCTCTGGCTGGGGCTGCATCTCGGCGTGGCCGGAACCGACATCCGCTACGCCATCACGCGCCGGATCGGGGTGAACGCCTATCGCGGCCTGTTCTCGTTTTCCTCGATCGCGGTGATGGTGTTCCTGTGCATGTCCTATGCACAGTCCGGCAATGTGGTGCTGTGGACCGCACCGGATTGGCTGCGCTGGGTGCTGGCGTTTGTCATGCTGCCGGCCTTCGTACTGTTCGCCGCCTCGTTCGTGCGCAACCCGACCGCGGCCGGCAGCGAGAAATACCTGAAGGGCGAGATCAAGGGCATCCAGCGTGTCACCCGCCACCCGATGATGGTGTCCTACGCCACCTGGGCGGCAGTGCACATGATCGGCAATGGCGACGTGGCCAGCCTGCTGTTCTTCGGCACGCTCTTCCTCACCGCCGTGATCGGCATGCCCTCGATCGACCGCAAGACATCCGACCGCGACGCCGCCGCCTGGGCGCAGTTGGAGCGGTCCACGTCGATCGTGCCCTTCGCCGCCATCCTGGCCGGGCGCAACCGCTTCGTGCCGGGCGAGATCGGCTGGGTGGTGCCGGCGGTCGGGACCGCGTTATGGCTCGGGCTGCTGATTTTCCACCGCAGCATATTCGGGGTGGCGCCAGTTTCGTTCTGACCGGTTTCGTTCTGACCGGCGGGCCCGGTGCTACTGTTGCGACTCCGACGGATAGTGCCGTCGGGCCGCAACAGTAGCACTTGGTTTTGTGTTCCGATTCACGCGATGGGGCGGACGCATCTGTCGCGATCGGAACACTACTGCAGCAAATTCACCATCGGATAGGCGTAGCGGTCGGCGTCGCCCACGGGGTCGGCGCCGAAGCGCAGCGTGATGGTGCGCAGGATCGAGCCGAAATCATACGGCGTATGGTCGATGAAGCCGCGCTTCACGGTCGGCCCGATGGCGAGCAGCGGAATCCGCGTCCCCGGTCCCCAGCGGTCGCGCCGCGGCGGCGCCACGTGGTCCCATTGGCCGCCGTTCTCGTCGTAGGTGACGAGGATAAGCATGTCCTTCCAGGCCGGACTGGCCTGCAGCTTCGCCACCAGATCGGCCAGATGGGCATCGCCGTCGGCCACGCTGGCATAGCCCGGATGGAGATTCCATTCGCCGATCGGCTTGTAGAACACCACCGGCGGCAAGCGGTCGGCGGGGATGTCGGCCAGCAGGTCGGTATAGTCTTTCAGATGCGCAAGCTGCCCCGGCGTGCCGGGCGCCAGATCCTTGAAATAGGCCAGCGGCTGGTGGTGGAACTGGAACAGCTTGTCCGGCTTGCCCGCCATCGCGTTGTCGTAACCGCCGGAATACCAGGCCCAGCCGATCCCCTGCGCATCTAACCGGTCGCCGATATGCGGCATGGTCTGCGGCGGCACCAGCAGCGCCGGGTCGGTCTCGTCGGGCGGGTGCAGATAGACGGAGCGGCTGGTGTTCACCGCATACCCGTCCGGCGTCACCTGCCCGTCCTTCACCAGCCTGCCAGTGCTGTCGATCTGTGCCCGGATCGCCGGCGGCGCGTCCTCCCACTCGAAGGCGCAGCTGCACACCAGGAAGGCATGGTTGAGGAACGAGCCGCCGAAGGCCGAGTGGAACATGCGGTCGCCGAGCGCGTATTCGTGCGCCAGCCGCCATTGCTGCGTGCCGGAGGCATCGAACCAGCCCATCACCATCGACGCCGCGTTCGACCAGGCGACATAGCTGTCCATCCGGCCGTCATTGATCTGCAGTTGTTCCTGGTAGAAGGCGTGGATCATGTCCGGCGTCTTCTGCTGCAGCGACGCATAGCCGTCGATCGGGAACGGCCCGTTCGGCAGATTCAGCGGAAACCGCGGATCGGGCGCCGGCGGCTTCGCGGCGGTGTCGAGCACCGGCGGCAGGGCGGCGTAGGGTTTGCCCTCGCGGTCCACCTGCGTCCCCGCGGCACCGGTATGGGCCAGCCCGTCGGTGCCGGGGAAATGGCCGAACAGGTTGTCGAAACTGCGATTCTCCTCGAAGATCACCACGATATGGCCGATCTTCGCCAGTTCCGGCGGCACCTGGGTGGAAATGCCGGGCACGTTCTGCGCCTGGGCCGGCACGGCGAGTGCGAACCCGAAGAGACACGCGGCCACGGCCGCGCCCTGAGCTAACCGCATCGTCTTGTCCCATTGTTGCCGCCTGTGGCTTGCCAGCCGCTTGCACGCCGGTCAACCGCAGGAGCATCAGAATGCAACGTTCTGCGCCCCAACCAAGGAGGAACGCCCCATGATCCACGAACTGCGCATCTACCGCACCCTGCCCGGCCGGCTGCCGGCCCTGCTGGCCCGGTTCCAGAACCACACCCTGCGCATCTGGGAGCGCCACGGCATCCGCCAGGCCGGGTTCTGGACTACCCTGGTGGGCGAATCGTCCTCCGATCTGACCTACCTGCTGGCCTGGGAAAGCCTCGCCGAACGCGAGCAGAAATGGACCGCGTTCATGGCCGATCCGGAGTGGCAGGCAGCGCGGGCTGACAGCGAGAAGGACGGGCCGATCAATGCCAATGTGAGCAATCAACTGCTTACGCCTACGGCGTTCTCTGCCGTTAAGTAAGCAAGGCCAGGGGCAGAGCCCCATAGGCACTAGTGTTCCGGCCGAGACAGAGGATTTCCTAACCGGCCCGGATGTGCGAGTCGGTCCTGATGAGGACCGGGGTGAAGGTTGCTGTCTCGCCTGAGGATCGGGCGCGGCTGGACAAGCTGGTGGCGGATCGCAACACGCC
>CAIXDS010000123.1 GCA_903918195.1 uncultured Acetobacteraceae bacterium
ATATCCTTGTTGCGCCATCTTCTCATAAGACCGGGGTCCGGAGCGGGTCGGAACGCGACTCGGGCGGCTGGTCACCCCCCTGAGTCGGCTGCCGGGTTTGTGGTTAAGCGGCCGTCCGACGCTGGAGATGAGTCCGGCCTCGTGAGCAGCAGCCGTGCCCTATCGGCCGCCGTTGTCGTCATGTGGCGGCTGCGTAGGGCAGGGGAGGGGCCGCTTAACCACAGGAAGACCGTCCGAATTCTGCAGGGCCAGGCCGCTCGACGGAATGGGCGCCGTGCCCAGCGTTCAGCGGCAGTCCTGATCGAAGGCACCATTCGCCACGACAGTTCGTATCTTCAATATCATATATGCCCCTCGTGAGGACCAACGCATCTGCTGGCACGCACCCATCCGGCGATGAAGCAGCCATTGCACAGCGCTCGCGCTGACTATGCCACCCCGAAGGCGTGCCAGGCTGCGCATTCAGTGGCTTCCTGCAGCACCCCAGCTTTAACCAACTGACGCAGCAGGCCGAGCGCCGCCTGGTGACTGATGCGCAGCCGGGTGGCCAAGCCGGCGGCGGTCAGCACCGGTTCGCGCAATGCATGCGCTGCCGCCTCGGGCAGATGCGAGCGAGCCATGCGGCGCAGGGCTGCAGCCCGCACCGCTGCGGTCTGCAGCCGAGTGAGATCCTGGCCGGTGCGCTGGGCGGCCTTCGCCACCGCGGTGAGAAACCCCGCAAGCCAGGCCGGCGGCGAAGGCCGACGCCTCGAGGCAGTTCGGGGCGCCGACCGCAGCGGCAGAGCTAGCGTTGGGGTCGAGCCATGGCGGCGCCAGAGGCGTTGTCGTCATCCCGTGTAGACGTTAATGTCTTTACGTCTACACAGGTCCGTCCATGCCACTCAACATCCGCAGCGAAGAGGTCAACCAGCTTGCCGAAAAGCTGGCGGCACGCAAGGGCATCAACAAGACCGAGGCGGTGAAGCTCGCCCTGGAAAACGAACTGCGTCGCATTGAAGAGACCCAGCCGCTGCGCGAACGCTTGCGTCCGCTGCAGGATCAGGTGCTGGCCCGCCCGGCGACCGGGCTTGCGGCCGACAAGGCATTCTTCGACGCGCTCAGCCGCGAGGCGTGATGTTCGTCGACGCCTCCGCCATCGTCGCTATCCTGACGCGCGAGGCGGACGCCGACGCCCTGGCGGATGTGCTCGAACGGGCGCGGGCGCCGATCACCTCACCGGTTGCGATCTTCGAGGCGGCGCTCGGCCTCTGCCGTAAGCGGCATGCCAGCGTCGAGGAAGCCGGGGCGGATGTCCGCGCGTTCCTCGAGGCCGCGCGCATCCGCGTCGTCGCGATCACCGACAAGGAGACCGAAACCGCGCTCGGTGCGTTTTCCCGCTTCGGCAAGGGGAGGGGGCATCCTGCCCAGCTCAATCTCGCCGATTGCTTCGCCTATGCGGCCGCGAAAAGTTACCGGACCCCGTTGCTGTTCACGGGCGAGGATTTCGACAAGACCGATATCCGCTCTGCATACGCACGTCCCTGACGTGCGTGGCCGATACCCGCGTCACAGCCGGTGGATGGACCCCGCCTAGCTGGCCTTGCCGGGACGTAGCCGCGTTACCGAACACGGCGTGGCCGGCAGCGGCGTCCACCCGGCGATGGATCGGGCGCATGCCCGTGCCTTCGCGTTATCGGTGATCCCTGGAAACCGCCGGCGCAGTTCGATGGCGGCCGACAACTCGCCCTCCTGATGGAAGGCGGTGCGGATCGCGGCGGCATCAGCTTCGGTGACGACGAACATCCCTGAAGCATGGGGATGCCGACCGAGGCAGGCAAGCATGACAAGCGAGAGCTTCGCGGCGACACATCCGCTGCGGCCGTCACCGTGGTGCCGGAGAGGGCAGGGGAGGGGCGATTCTGTCTCTGGATCGCGCGAATCTGCTTTCAGGATCGGCGGCCAACGCAAGGCGACGAGAGCAACGAAAGAACTTTTGCCTTTCCCCGATTAATGCGCATATCATGCGCATTAATGCAGGAGCCATGCCCTTGGGTCACGATAGAGCCGCCTCCAAACGCCCAGTGAACATGACCCTGAACGAGGATCTCGTGCGCCGGGCGCGGGGCATCACCCCCAATCTGTCCGAGACGGTCGAACGCCTGTTGGCGGCCTTTGTCGACGACGCCGAGGCGCAGGCTGCCCGGCACGAGCAGCAGATTGCCGCCCACATCGCCGCCAGCGATGCCTTCGTCGCGAAACATGGCACGCTCGCGGACGAATTCGACAGCCTCTGATGTCCGAACAGTTCGACGTCCATCGTAACCCTGGGCGGAGTCAGCGGGTCATCCCGTTTGTCCTGATGGTCCAGTCCCACCGCTTTCGCCGCTCGAAGCGGCGGGTCATCGTTCCCCTTGTCGCCGCAGAGGAGTTCGGCGTCGCTGACAGCGATTTCGGGCCGCACTTTGTGATCGATGGCCGGCCGGTCGTCCTTGATCCGCTCCAGATCACGAATGTCCCACGCGACGCTCTTGGCCCAGCCATTGCCTCGCTTGCGCCCGAGGATCACCGGATTATCAACGCCATGGATGCTCTCCTGAGCCGGGGCTGGCGATAGAGCGACGATCAACTGGAAGTTATTGATAAGACATTAGCTTTTTCGGTGGGCGTCCGGCTGCCAACGAATTAAGACTGTCTGCGGCGCGAAGCCGCCACCAACGCAAATTGGATGGCAAAAATTGACAATTGGCGACGCGGTAGCGGTCACGTGGCGTGACGGATCCGCAGGACATGGACGTCGGCGGCCGCTTCCACGCGCTCGTCCCAGTGTCGCTCCGCGGTGATGACTGTGGCATGCCGTTCCCTGCCGAGAGCGAGGCAGGCCCGGTCTCCCAGCGACAGCCCGAACGCCTTGGTCAACGGCCGCAGTTCGCCGGCACGGAGCGCGAGTCCCGGTGAATGGGGGACGATGTCGACGCCGAGGCATTGGACCGCTTCCATCGCGGCGTCCGCCGGCACGCCTCGCTCGCAGAGCTTGGAGATGACCTCCGTCAGGTTGACCGTGCCGATCAGCGCCGCCGGGAGGATGGCCGCGACCTTTTCATGGCCCGGCTCACGGTTCAGCAGCGCGAGGACGGCCGACGCGTCGAGGACAGGATCACTCACCCTCGGCCTCGCGTCGCCGGTCTTCTGTGAGTTCGTCCACGAGGCTGACGTCCTCCGGCACGTAACGGCGGACGATGGCCTGTGCGCGGGCGACCGCCGACTGGATGGGCTCCAGGCGGATGTGTCCGTCCTCCACGTGGACGATGAAGTTTCCGCCGTCCGGCATCCCGAGCTCGGATCTGACATTCGCGGGGATGACGAGCCGGCCATTCGGCGCCATGGCAACGTGTTGGGGCATGGCATATCTTCTAATGTGGCACATATGCATAATGTGCCACACGATCCCCAGTGTCAATCATTGGCCCGGGTTGGAGAGCTTCAGGAGGTGTGGGGTGGGTCAAGCTGCTGCGGCATGAGCGGCGGCTGAGACGTTGTTGTTGGGGAAATCCGGATATCAGCGTTCGAAAAGAGGCCGAAGCGTGCCATCGAGCGCCCGGGTTCGAATCTGCAGCAGCGGCCCGACGCTCCCCACACCTCCTGATGCTCTCGATGATCGGGGCGCGGCAACGCGGATTTCGGCGGCCGGCCGACGAATAAGGCGCTTGTCCATAAGGCGTGATAAGAGTTTTCCGTCCGGAATCGGTTCGGTTTCGATCTGTCCGAGAATCAAAGTTCCCGGACGGAATAAATATTCTCGGACAAAACGGAAATTTCCGGACAGAATGCGGGCGGCAGGCGATCCTGCGGCGGAGTCCGGTGCCGACGGTCGGTAGCGGGCGCTCGAGCGGGCTGAGCAGCAGGGGAGGGGAGGCGAGAGATGGACGACGACATCGTGCCGAGCGCGGCGGGCGACATTCCAGCGGCGTTGGGCCAGGAGGCTGACGCCGCGCGCGGCTATGCCGCCGCCAGCCGCGCTGCTTCTACCCGGCTGATCTACGACGCCGACTGGCACCGTTTTCAAACCTGGTGCGCCGCGCGCGGCGTGCCGCCGCTCCCCGCCGATCCGGGGGTGGTGGCGCGGTTCTGCGCCGACGAGGCCAAGGCCGGACGCGCGCCGTCCACCATCACCCGCCGGCTGGCCGCCATCGGTTGGGCGCACAAGCTCGCCGGGCTCAAGCCGCCGCAGCACGCCGACGGCGGCGGGGCGATCGCCGAGGTCATGGCCGGCATCCGGCGGTCGCGCGCCGCG
>CAIXDS010000124.1 GCA_903918195.1 uncultured Acetobacteraceae bacterium
GATCCTTCGTACCGGCGCCGGCCTGAGCAGCCGCGACATCCGTGGCCTCAAACGCGACCGCTACGAGATCCAGGCAATCGAAACCTGGCACCTCGACGAGGGCGACGTGACCACGATTATCTGGGAACGAGATGACGGCCCGGACGCAATCACGGAGGAGGAGATTCCATATTAACGGCAGCCGAAACGACCATCGGCCGGGTCCGCAAGGATCTGGCTTTTGGGTTGTACATATCAGCAGGGCGAACAAGAAAGGTACCTGCACCATCCATTGAAGATCGATGCTAGCCCAGTCGCGCTGGCCGGCGGCATCGGCGTCATGCACGATCACCTGCGCCGGCCTCCCGCTGACCGCGGAATCGCCCGACTCTCCGGGAATCTCCGGGCCGCGATTCTTTCCCCCCGCCGTGCAGCGGCCCGACCATCTCGGACACCAGCGCGTGCTACGCCGCCGGACGCGGATGCACTATGATCCGGCCATGACCAACCCCGCGCCGCTCATCGAGGACGACGAGCCCGAAGCCGAGGCGCGTGCCCTGGCCGCTGCGATCGCCGAGTCCGACGCCGATCCGCGCATGGCTCCTCATGAGGAGGTCCGTGCCTGGCTGCTGCGGCTCGCCCAAGGCGAATTCGACGCGCCTGCACCCGAGCCGCGCTGACCAGTGCCCGTCATCTGGCGGGCCAAGGTGCTGGCCGACGTCGGCCGGATCGTCCGCCACATCGCCACCGAGAACCCGGTTGCCGCGCGACAAGTTGGTCGCGAGCTGCTGCTCGCCGGCGACAGCCTGGTGATGTTCCCGCGCCGCGGCCGGCCCGGTCGCCAGGCTGGAACGCGCGAGTTGGTCGTGGTGCTCCCCTACATCATCGTCTACCGCATCAAAGACGAGGACGTGGTGACGATCCTGCGTGTCTGGCATGGCACACAGGATCGCGCCTGAGCGGAAACAGAAAGGTTTCCTTGCATTGAGGGGACGGTAGAGGGCGCGCGCCGGCGATTCCAATATGTGTGCCGCATGAATGGCGGATGCTGCATTCATAGAATTTATACATCAACGCATCAACGCATCAACGCATCGATCCTTCCGCACCCGCATGGATACCACTTCACGCGCGCGCCTGCATGTGCCATAGATGGATGCATGCGCATCATTGTTCTGCACACGCCGAAGGGCGGTAGCGGCAAGTCCACCCTGGCCCGCGAGTTGGCGGTCGCTGCGACGCTGGCAGGGCGGCATGTCGCTATGGCCGACCTGGACCCGCAGGGCACCACCACCGGCTGGTATCGTCGCAGGACCGCACCGGCGCCGGCGCTGGTGGCGTTCCAGCCCACCGACGACACGGCCCAGCTTGAGGCCGCTGGCCTGGAATGGCTGGTGATCGACACCCCGCCCGGGGCGCCGCCCTGGATAGGCGACCTTCTCGGCCGGGCCGACGCCGTGCTGGTGCCGGTCAGGCCGACCCCCGATGACCTGCTGGCGGCGGCGCCCATCGCGCGGGGCCTGGCTCGTTGCCCGGCATGGGCGTTCGTTCTGTCGCAGGTTCCGCCGCGGTCCCGCCTGACCGAGGGCGCCGTGCGCCAGCTCGCCGCCCTCGGCCGGGTAGCGCCGGCGCAGATCGGGTTCCGGGCCGACTTCCCCTCCGCCGCGATCGAGGGGAAGGCCGCGGTGGAGTTCACCGGCAAGGCTGCCGACGAGGCGCGCGACCTGTTCGCCTATGCCCGCCAACTCCTGCAGGAACCCACAGATGACCAGACCGAAGGCTGACCTGACCGCACTCGCGCTGCCGAAGGGGGAACCGCCCCAAGCCCCCGCACCCACGGAGGCAACGCCTGCTACAGTCGCCACGGCAGGACCGGCCCCATCACCGCCGCCCGCCTCCGACCCCAAGGGGTACGCTCACACCTTGAGTCTTCGCCTGACCGCTGAGCAATACCGCCGCCTGCGCCGGTACGTGGCAAGCGAGGAAGACAGGACCGGGCGGCGGGTCACCCATCAGGGTGTCATCGAACTAGCGCTGGCCGAGTTCCTGGATGCGCGCGGCGGTTAGCAGACGCTTCCGCCCCCTTCCATGCTTCAACGCTTCAACGCACGCAGCCGTGGAAATAGGACGCGACCGCGCGTATGCATGGGTGCGCACATCAATGCATCAACGTTTTCTCGCATCCTGGCTGCAATGCGCGCACGCATCAACGCATCAATACATCACCACGCGCTTGCATCAACGCATACGCTCTAGAGTTCTACAGGGTCAGGTAACTCTATGCGAGAGGCCGTGCGGCTGCCGCCGTCTGCACTTCGCCGCGGAGCCGCGCCATACGTCCCAGCTTCGACCTCTGCCGCTCGGCGAAGGCAGCGCGGAAATCGTCGCCCTGCTTCCGCCACCACCTGAGCGTCACCGCGGTAATGGGTGCCCTGGCATGTGCCCGCACCATGTCGATCTGTACCCCCACATCCGACAGCCCATTAACCTCCAGCAGAGCTGGTTCGATTACCCGCCGTTCAAAGTCAGGACCGCGCGTCAGCTTGCCGGGCGGGACGCCCAGCAGATCGCGGAAACGGTCGATGGTGAACTGCTCAACCGAGCGATCCAGCCCGGCGCGAATCTGCACCAACTCGTAGAGGGCAATCGCGTACTTGCTGGTCATGGCGCAAACAACTTCGGCCTTGATCCGGCCCCACCGGCTTGAGCGGGCCAGCACTGGCCGCAGTTTCTTCGGCAGGCCGAAGCGCACCGATCCCGTCGGCATCTCTTCGTCGGCCGATAGGTCGAAAAACTCGAACAGGTGGGTCAAAAGGACACGCGGCTCACCCGTCTTCCCATCCGGCAGCGGGACGGACACCACCACTCGCATCAGTCGATCGAGGCTATCGCGGACGCGCTCATTCCCCTTGTGCCGCGAGAACCGTAATGCAGATATAGGAATTTCCCATTCCGCATCGTCATCGGTCAGACGCCCGCTGTCGTGCGCGTGCTGATATAGCAAGTTAACCACGGCGCGGTCCGACGCTTCCAACTCGTGGGCGCCGGTGATCTCGATCAGCTCACCAGCTTTCGGGAAGCCGGCGGCGTTCGTTTTCTGCGCAACCGTTTGCGACATGCCCTATTGTCGATTATGACGTGCTTGGACGTCAAGTCACGTCACAAGTCGGGACCTGCCCCCGTTAAGTCACAACTGGCCTCCCAGATCACCGTCCCGACGCCCCGGAGCAGCGGCTTTTCTGGTCTTTGGCCGCAAAATATGCGGGTTCCGGCCCCCACCGCGACAGTCCCAGCCCCGGCCCCCGTTTAGTCACAACGGCTCCCCCGTTGAGTCACCACAGCGCCCCCGTTTAGTCACAACGGCTCCCCCGTTGAGTCACCACAGCGCCCCCGTTTAGTCACAATCAGAGCCGTAATACATTGATATACAAAGCTGATTCTGGGCCTGAAATTGAACTTAAGAGAAGTTGAACTTTTCCGCTGTGGATAACTCCGGCCTGTGGATAACTTTGGAAACCTCCGACATCAGGAAATTGCCTTCTGCGCAGCGCGAAAGCTGCTCAAGAGACAGCCCGCAACCAACCACCGACATCGGCAACCCTGGCAAGCAGCCGGAAAAACCAAATAGAAGGCTGCTGACAAAGTAAGGGGATCGCCTTACATTGATGACGTGGGTTGGCTGTTGAGGAGTCGGGATATGCCGGTGGTCGAGGAAATCTGCACCATCACGGCCAAAGGGCAGACGACGGTGCCGAAGGCGATCCGCCAAGCACTCGGCGTCGGTTATGGCGGACAGATCGCCTTCAGGGTCGAAGGGGACGCCGTCACTGTTCGCGCCCTTATGACCGAGGATGAGCGCGACCCGGCACTGGTGCCCTTCCTCAATCTGCTGGAGGCGGATATGGCCGGCCGGCCGGCTGATGCCGTGCGCCAGCTCCC
>CAIXDS010000125.1 GCA_903918195.1 uncultured Acetobacteraceae bacterium
CCATCCGCGCCCGCGTGTCTTTCGTCCGGACCTCGACCCGCACGCCCTCGGCCGCGGCGGCCTACTCCAGCGCGCCACGGGACAGGCAGGACAGCAACTCTTCGGTCGCCATGTTCGGCAGCCGCAGCGAGGCGCCGATCGCCTCGCCGGCGATCCGGGCGAAGGGGCCGGTCTGCGAGCGGTTTTCCCGGCAGGACAGCACCGCGGCCAGCATCATGCGCGCGGCCCGGCGCAGCCGGTCGGGATCGGCCGTCAGCACGCCGGCTTCGGTCAGCGTGCGGCTGATCGCCTGGCGGTCGTTGCCGTTCAGGTCGCTCCCGCTGTCGACGGTGACATTGTCACCGCCGAGGGCGAGGACCAGCATGCCGAGCAGGGTGTCGTCGGCAATCGGCGCGTCGGCGAGCGCCTGATGCAGCGCATCGGTGCGCAGGTCGCCGATCATGGCGATGCCTTTTTGCGTCACGTCCGGCCGGGTCCGCGCCGCCGGCATGTCGTCGTCACTGCCGCCGGCGGCGCCGGTCGTGGTCCCGGTCGTGGCTTTCGTGCCGCCTGCGGGCTTGCCGGCCTTCTTCGTCTCGGGCAGCCGATAGGCGACGGACTGCACCTCGCCGGTGCGCGTGTCGATGTAGTGGCCAACCAGATCGGTCTTGCCGGGCTTGCCGTAGACGCGCTCGGCCTTCTTCGGCAGATCGCAGCGGCCGTATTCGTCGACCGGCAGCAGCCGGCCGCGCTCGGGCAGGTTGTTCTGCAGCCACTCCTGCTGGGCGCCGAAGAAGCCTTCCACATTCGTGGTGGTGCGGCTGTCCTCGCCCGGTGGGGCGAACAAGTCGTCCTCCCAGACGATGCCGTAGGCCCTTGCCAGATCGTCGCCGAACTTCGCGGCCGAGGCCGGCATGCGGCGCTTGGCCAGTGCCCGGGCGACCTCGTGCCAGGCGATATCGGTCTGACCCTTCTTCGGCTTGTGCTTTTTCCAGACCTGGGCCTGTTCCTCGGCCGTGGCGGCGGCGATGGTGCGCAGTTGCTCCTCGTTCGGCATGCTGCCGAGCGCCATAACGTCGAGCATCGCCGGATGCAGATGCGCCAGCAGTTTCAGGCGGCGGACGGTGCGAACCGGCAACGCCAGCGCGTCACTGATGGCCTGTTCGTTCCAGCCCTGGGCTTCGAGCCGCTCGATCGCGCGCCAGATGTCGACGCTCGACATCGAGGCGCGGATCAGGTTTTCGGCGACCGAACGCATCGCGTCGGCGGCTTCGTCAGCATCGCACACCATCACGTCGATCGTCGGCAGTCCAGCTTTGATCGCGGCTTTCACCCGACGGTTGCCGACGACGATCATCAGCCCATCGTCTTTTGGAATGACGGAAGGCGGCTGGAAGATGCCGACCGCCTTGATGGAGGCGACCAGCTGCTCGTCCATTGCCGGTGACACCGGCGTGCGGCGCGGATTGTTGGGGTTGAGCTGGAGAGTCCGGGGATCAACGCTGCGGAGTTCGGCCATGGCTGGCTCCTTTGGGTTCGGGTTTCATCCTCCCTGTTCTTCGGGAAGACCCATTCCGTGCGGCGCATCCCGATCCGGCGGGGCAAGGGCGCGCGTAGCGCGAGGCCGAAGGCCGGCCCCTTGCGGCGGCGGACGGCGATGCGGCAGCTGTTTTGTTCCCAGTCCTTCCTCCATCGTTTTCTGGCTCGTTCCATTCCACGTTTCCGGCTTTCCTGCTGTTGCAATCGGGGCAGACGGGCAGGGCAGGGCGGCTGGAATTGCGGAGGTGGTCAAAGGAAAATGACGAAGCGAGCGGTTCGTGGAATGTACTCCGGGATCGGATACCCGCCACAGGCGCATGTCGGGCAGATCCGGGTAGCCGCACGGCCCGATCGACAGCCCGTGCTCCTCGTGCAGAATGAGCATGCGCACGGCGACCTGACGGCGGCGGCCGTCGCGCAGCGAACGGACGAGCGCCATGTCGGAACGTCCTGTGGCATAAACGTCTTCCCATAGGCCGGTGTCACGGTTGCGGCGCGCGGCGCTGATGGTGCCGTTCAGATAGGCCTCGACGATCCACGGATTGCGACAGACCGGCGCGCCGCGGTAGCGGTCGCGCCACCACCCATCGTCCTGAATATAGAAGACGGCGCCGACCGGGATGACGCCGACGCCGAGCG
>CAIXDS010000126.1 GCA_903918195.1 uncultured Acetobacteraceae bacterium
CGCGCCGCTGAAGAATTCCCCCCTTCAGCGGACGGTGAATCGCTTGTTGGCTGACATCCAGGCCGGATTGCCTGCCTGCCGGCGGAATTGGTGGGCAATCAAGCGCTCGACGTGTCTGGCCAATCAGTGGGCCGTCGTGCCAGGGCCAGAGCGGATCGAGCTTTCGCCCGAACCCTTGGCGCATGCGAGGCAGATCGCCGATGCCAGCTATGACCCGGACCAGGAGAGGCTGAGGTTGGCGTTTCGGGACGGCACAACAGTGGATGTGAGCACACGATCATGAGCAGCCAAGGCATTACCGACGCCGAGTTTGCCGCGGCGCTGGCGGCCGGCCGGGTCGAGGCCGAGGCGGAAATCCGCGCGCAAACCGTTCGATACGTGGCTGATCGGGATTCGATCGAAATTGTGACGACCCGCAATGCCGGGTTCCTGATTCCCCGTCACTGGATCGGCGCGTTGCAGGACGTGCCGGTAGAGGACTTGGCGAAGCTGGAAATTTGGCCGGACGGGTCGGCGATCGAACTCGAGGACCGGGATATCCACATCAGTGTGGATGGGCTGATGACGGCGATCCTGCCGGCAATGCTGCCGACGCGGACCGTCGCCGCGATCTTCGCGAGCCGTGGCGGCAAAGCAACCTCGGACGCGAAGCGAAGTAGCGCCAAGAAAAACGGGCGCAAAGGCGGCCGCCCCCGTAAAGCCAGAAAGGCCGTCGCATAAGGGGTGGCGCGGGAATGGGTCGCGTAGCCTAAAAATACATGTAATACGGTTTCCAGAAAATTTTGGCGCTTTCCGACCGTCTGATCCGGCCGTGCGGATGGGGCTCGCCGGTGCCCATGACGATCAAGGTGCTGGCCATGAAGGCGACCGAGGAACGGGGTCTGACCACCTGGAACGGCGCCCGAGTCGCAGGGGCGAAGTTATCCACAGAATGGGAGGTAAGTCGGGGAACGTGGCGTTCCGTCCACAGGCCGGGTGCGGACTCTTGCGGCGGAAGGTGCGGACTCTTGCGACCGGCGCCAAAGGGCGTAGCCACGAGATTTCAATGGCTTGCCGGACTTATCCCGCGGACTCTTGCGGCACATACAAGTACTTAGAATCCAAGTACCTTTCCTAGTAGCTTCGGCCGCAAGAGTCCGCACTTCCAGAGCACGCTAATTCGAGGCAGGCTGACAGGTATGGGCGAAGTGCATGACATCCTGGCAGCCAGAGGGAAGCAGGCAGCTCTCGACGTGGGTCTGACCCGAGACTTGGTTGACGCGGCTGCCACCTACTTGGGCAATGAGGAAAGCGGGGTCGGCTTCCTCTACTCAGGATGGTGCCAATCTGCGTTGCCGCATAAACGTATCGCAGACGATCAGCGGTGGCAGGTCGATGGTGACCGGATCAGCTTACTGGTCGAGCCAGGTTCGCGCTTTGAGCGCGGCAAACCTGCTGTGCCAGTCGGCGTACCCTACGGCAGCCGCGCCCGGCTGATCCTAATCTATCTGCAATCCGAAGCCCTGCGTACCCAAAGCCGGGAAGTCGAGCTCGGCCGCAGTCTGCGGCATTGGTTTGGCCGGATGGGCATCAACGCCGGTGGAAAAGACATCAAAATCGTTCGCGACCAAGCCGAGAGGATCAGCCTCTGCAAAATGTCATTCCGTATTTTTGCCGGCAAGCGTGTCGGGCTGGTGCAGCAGAACATCGTCGATACGGCGATGTTCATCGAGGACGAGGATGCGCGCCAGGATGGGCTGTTTGCCGAGACAGCGCGGCTGTCGGAAGGCTTCTTCGTCCAGCTCCAACAGCACTCAGTGCCGCTGGAAGATGCGGCGATCAAGGCAATCTCGAACAACAGTCAGACGATCGACATCTACTGCTGGCTTGCCTATCGGCTGCACGCGCTGACAAAACCGACGCCACTGACCTGGGCCACGGTCAAGGTGCAGTTCGGGGCTGGCGTGAAGCAGATGAAGCACTTCCGCGAACGTTTTCTCCCGAACCTCGCACTCGCCATGGCGGTCTACCCGGCTGCCAAGGTTGAGCAAACCGATACCGGTCTACTGCTGCACCCCTCACGTCCGCCTGTCGCGCCGAAGCAGATCCAGATCGCGGCGCGCTGATCACGACGGTGGCACGCCTGCCGCAGCCCTGACCGACCCGACGGCAACCACCGTATAACCGATACCCAAACAAACGCAGAAACGTGCATCCTGCCCTACCTCTGCAACCCCACTTCTCGCTCCAGCGAGGCTACTGCCAGTTCCAGTGCCTCCCCCATCGTGACACCGTAGTGGTCAGCCAGCGCGATCAGACGCGGCCGGAAGTCGGCGCGGACGCGGGTTGAGAACGGCTCGACGCGGCCAGTGCGAAGTCTACTGCGGCCGTCCACGGGCTCCGGCGGAGGCTCGGTGGGAATATAGGGCCGAATGACTTTCCGCCGCGGCGGTTCCGTATCCGGTGACGCTGAGAGTTGCGCTGCCGATGGCTCTACTCGGCCATTCGCCGGTGCGGCTTCAGGAGCGGTAAGGTTCTCGCTCGCGTCGTCCGGGGGGGGCGGCAAGCGACGCTTGCGCTGTAATGCCGAAAAATCCACAGCCGGAGCCAGATCGTCCTTGCTCATGCTATCGCTGCCTTCTGGATGAGTGATTGCAGCATGATTGCAGCCTTCTTGTTCAAATCCTTGTAGGCTGTCTCTGTCATCGTGCGCCCCGCATTCAGGGCCATCCGGTAGGCCACGCGTTCGGGCAGGGCGCCTGGCAGTGCTTCAAAGCCAGCCTCTTCCACGAATGCTCGAGCTGCTGATTCTTCGGCGTCGGACCCAACGCAGTTCAGCAGAATGACCAACCGGCCCTTGGGAACCCCCTCCTTCTCCAGCGCCCGAAACTCCCTTATGGCCGGACGAAGGTCATCCGCTGACGGGCCGGACGGCTGCACCACGAGGTCTGCGGCCCGCGCCAAATCGAGCGTGCCGGCACTGGTCCTGGCCGGGCCATCGACCACCAGCAGATCAACTGATGCCGCCACGGCGAGCGCTGCAGCGGCGTTGCGGTAGCTCTCTACCGACACGGCGGGATCGATCCCGAGGGCATTCCTATCGCGTGCCCAATCGAGACAAGTTCCCTGCTGGGTGTCGAGGTCGGCCAACTTGACAGCGAGACGGGCGGCAGCGGCTTCCCGCGCCAAACTGCGGGCAATCGAGGATTTCCCCACTCCCCCCTTCTGGCTGACGATGGCGATGATTGCACCCATCTCGCAGCGACCTTTTATGCGGATGGAAACTTGATTGCTCCCATCATGCCGCATGTCGGCTTCTGCAATGAAACGGGAAGTAAGTCAAGTGAAAGAATGCTATTTTATGCTTACCTTTAAGCTACCTTAAAGGTGCATGCATGCTGCATTCATGCAGCGATCATTAAGGCATAAGAGATGCCATTGTGGCGCCATTGAGGGTCAGGCGGTTGCGCGGACCACCTCAATCGAAGAGTTAGTCCGCAAAATCTACCGGCGATCCTGCCCCGGAGCGAACACCCGCAGCACCAGCACGTCGCCGGCGGTGGCGTTGTCCAAGGTGTCCGGATCAACCTCGTAGACCACCACATGCCCCTCGCAGAACGCCTGCCGGGTGCCCGGTTCATCGCCGGGGGGATACAAGCACGGCATCGTCTTCAGGCGGCGCAGGACGGCCAGTATTGCCTTCACCCGGCGCTTGGCAGGGGCGCCGGAACCAGGCTGCGTCTGCCAGCGGCGGATGGCGGCCAGGTCGTCTGATGCCTCGTCGGTGAGGCGCACAATGCGCGGCACGCTGGAAACTGGTCAGCGGCCCGAACGCGGCTGCGGCAGTTCGTGTCCGGTATCCCAGCTTTCGACCCACGCTTCGACCGCTTCCAGCGACACCACGCGGCCCGCCGCAGCCGACACGCGCGCCGCGGCAATCTGCTCTGCTTGCCATGTCAGCCGCCGGCGCCGCTCCTCGGCGGTCTCGGGCCGGTCGGGGGGGGCGTCCTGGCTGGTGGTCGCGCTGTCCATGCTAGGAAAATAGGGCCTTGGCTCGCGAACCGCCAGCCCCGCGACGGCGCGGTGCCCGCCATGA
>CAIXDS010000127.1 GCA_903918195.1 uncultured Acetobacteraceae bacterium
CATCCTTCGGATCGTACTGATCGAAAACCTGCGGCGCGTCGCCGAGCTGGTCTTGGACGATGCGGCGGCACGGCAGGCAGCGGACGACCTCGCGGAGCGGGTGCAGGACGCTGGGGCAAACGCCCCAAACCTCCCTGCAGACCTGCCGGAGGACGCGTCGGATTGCAAAAGGCTGACGGACCCGTTCGCGGTTCAGCTCGCGCACCGGCTGCGCGGCCACGACCCCAAGACGAACCCGGCGCTGGCCTGGCTCGATCGCCGCCTGGCGGCGCAGGGCACGACTGTCGAGGCCGTGGTGCGGGACGAACTGCAGAAGCAAGCCATGGCGAACGCCACGGTCCGCAACGTCATCACCAGCCTGCGCACGATCGGCGGGATGGATTGGACGGAGTTGTTCGAGCGTGTGTCCCTCGTTGACACCGTACTGGCGGGCGCCACGCCCTTCGCGAGCATGGATTTCACAACGCGCAATCTTTATCGCACCGCCATCGAAGTGCTGTCGCGCGGATCCGGCCATTCCGAACTCGACATCGCCCGGGCCGCGACAGCGGCGGCGCACCAATATTCCGCGGCAGCGGCGGCCGCCACCCATCCGGGCGATCGACGGGGCGATCCTGGCTACTACCTGGTCGGTGGAGGCCGGCCGGGATTTGAGGCCACGATGGGATATCGGCCGACGCTGCGCGCCTGGCTGGAGCGCGGATGCCGTGGGCTCGGCATAGGGGGCTACGGCGCTGCGGTGGTGGCGCTCGCGCTTATATTCGTCGCAATACCGCTGCGGCTCACCGCTGAGGCTGGGGCGGGGACACTGTGGCTTGTCGTTCTGGGTGCCGCAGGCTTCGTACTGGCGTCCGACGCGGCCGTGGCATGCGTCAACCGGCTGGCGATGTGGGCATTCGGCGCGACCGCCCTACCCGGCCTGGAGCTGGAGGCGGGGATCCCCGCACCTCTCCGTACCCTCGTTGTCGTGCCAGTGCTGCTCACCACGGAAGCGGCTGTTGCCGACCAGGTGGCTCAGCTCGAGATCCACCACCTCGCCAGCCAGGATGGCGAGGTGCAGTTCGCCCTGCTGTCCGACTGGACCGATAGCGCGGCGGAGCACGCCGACGGCGACGCGGCGCTGCTGGCCGCCGCCACGGCCGGCATCGCCAGACTGAACCGGCAGTACGGCAAGGCGCCGGGCGGCGACCGTTTCCTGCTGCTGCACCGAAGCCGCGTCTGGAACGCGGGTGAGGCCATGTGGATCGGCTGGGAGCGCAAGCGCGGCAAGCTGCACGAGCTGAACCGTTTGCTGCGCGGCGCGAGCGACACAACCTTCATGGATCCACCCCCCGTGCCGGTCGGCGTGCGCTACGTCGTCACGCTCGACGCCGACACGCGGCTGCCGCACGGCGCCGTGCGGCGGCTGGTAGGCAAGATGGCGCATCCGCTCAACGCGCCCCGCGTTGACCCGTCGCGCGGGCTGGTATTGGAGGGCCACGCGATCCTGCAGCCGCGGGTAACGCCGTCGCTGCCGACCGGACGTGGCAGTACGCTGTTCCAACGCGTCTTCTCCAGCATGGACGGCATCGATCCCTACGCGGGGGCCGTTTCGGACATGTACCAGGACGTGTTCGACGAGGGGTCCTTCGCCGGCAAGGGCATCTACGACGTGGATGCGTTCGGTGCCGCGCTGACAGGCCGGGTGGGCGATTCGACCCTGCTGAGCCACGACCTTTTCGAGGGAGTGTTTACCCGAGCCGGGCTGGTGTCCGACATCGAGGTGGTCGAGGAGTTCCCAGCTGACTACGCGGTGGCGGCACTGCGGCAGCATCGCTGGGCGCGGGGTGACTGGCAGTTGCTGCCGTTGATCGCTCCGCGTGCAGGGCGAGCGGCACGCGACGTCATTCCGGCGATGGGCCGCTGGAAGATGCTGGACAATCTGCGGCGGACGCTTTCTGCCCCGGCCGGGGTGGCCGCCCTGCTGGCCGGGTGGCTGCTGCCGCTGCCTGCGGCGCTGGCCTGGACGATGTTCGTGGTGCTGACGATCGCGCTTCCCGCTCTCCTGCCGGTGTTCGGCGACGTAGCGCCAGGTTCGCGCTGGGTGAGCCTGCGCTGCTATCTCGGCATCCTGGCCGACGGAACCCGCCACGCGGCGGCGCTTATCGCGCTCGTCGTCGTCTTCCTGGCTCACCAGGCCATTCTGATGGGCGACGCCATCAGTCGGACGATCTTTCGGGTGTTTTGGACGCGCCGCAACTTACTGCAATGGGTCACCGCGGCGCAGGCGACGGATGGGCCGGCCCTGGACCTTGCCGGTTATTACAGGCGCATGGCCGGCGCTCCGGTGCTGGGAGTGCTCGCATTAGCCGTCGCGGCATGGTCGCGATCCGGCACCTGGGTGTTGGCGGCGCCTTTCGCGGCAGCCTGGATCGCATCTCCGGCCGTCGCGTATTGGGCCAGCCGGGTTTCGGCGGGCAACGGCCCCGTGGTGTCGGACGGTGATCGGCGGGCGCTGCGGATGACGGCCCGGCGGACCTGGCGGTTCTTCGAGACGTTCGTGACTCCGGCCGACAACATGCTGCCGCCCGACAACTTCCAGGAGGATCCGGTGCCCGTGCTGGCGCGACGGACCTCGCCCACGAATATCGGCCTCTATCTGCTGTCGGCCGCGGCGGCGCATGATTTCGGCTGGACCGGGCTCGTGGACACCATCGAGCGGCTGGAAGCGACGCTGGCCACCATGGCGCGGCTGCCGCGCTTCCGCGGGCACTTCTACAACTGGTACAGCACGGCCGACCTGCGCCCGTTGGAGCCACCCTACGTCTCGACGGTGGACAGCGGCAATCTAGCCGGCCACCTGATCGCGCTGGCCCATGCATGCCGCGGCTGGCAGGAGAATGGGGCCGAAGAGGCGCCCTATCGCAAAGGGCTGGCCGACATCGCCGCCATCGCGGGCGAGGAGGTGACGCGCCTGTCGGCTTCAGGCACGCCGCCACCGGAATTGCAGAAATTCGGCGCCGCGCTTGCCGCCATCAGCGCCCGACTGGCACAGGCACAAGGGGAAGATGCCCTCGCCAGCCTCGCCGCGGACACGCAAGCGGTCGCTGCGCTGGCGGCGGCGCTTCCGGACAGCCAGGCGAACGCGGCGGACTTGGCGCATTGGACCGCGGCCCTGCACCGGGCGGTCGAAAGCCATCGCCGCGACCGCACCGGCCCAGGAGCCGACCCAGCGGCCTTGGCGCCGCGGCTGCTCGCCATCGCGCAGGCCGCCCGCGGCATGGCGCTGGAAATGGAGTTCGGCTTCCTGCGGAATACCGAACGCAAGCTGCTGTCCATCGGCTTCCTGGCGAAAGAAGGGACACTGGATGGCAATTGCTACGACCTGCTTGCGTCCGAGGCGCGGCTGGCGTGCTTCTTCGCCATCGCCAAGGGCGACATGCCGGCCCGCGAGTGGTTCAGGCTCGGCCGCGCCGTAACACCCATGGCGGGTGGCGCCGTGCTCGTTTCGTGGTCGGGATCGATGTTCGAGTACCTGATGCCGTCCCTGGTCATGCGTGCGCCGGACGGCAGCCTGCTGGAGGACACCAGCGAATTGGTGGTTCGTTGCCAGATCGGATACGGTGGGGACCATGACGTGCCCTGGGGCGTGTCGGAATCGGCCTACAACGTGCGGGACGTGGAATACACCTACCAGTATTCCAATTTCGGCATCCCCGGCTTGGGCCTGAAGCGCGGCCTGGACGCCGACATGGTGATCGCGCCCTACGCCACCGCGCTGGCTGCTATGGTTGATCCCGCGGCGGCTGTCCGCAACATGGTGCGGCTCGCGGCGGTTGGCGGCCGGGGACGCTACGGCTTCTATGAGGCGCTGGACTACACGCCAGGCCGCGTTTCGGCCGGAAAGGCGGTGGCCGTAGTGCGGGCGTTCATGGCGCACCACCAGGGGATGACGGTCATCGCCATCGCCGATGCCTTGCTGGACGGTGTGATGCGGTCGCGCTTCCATGCCGATCCCATCATCAAGGCCACCGAACTGCTGTTGCAGGAGCGGGCGCCGCGCAATGTGGCGATGGCGCGCCCCCTGCCCATCGACGCCAAACCTTCGGCCGCAAAGGCTGTGGGCCCGCCGGGCGGCCGCCGCTATAGCAGTGCGGACGAACCGGAACCCGTCACCCACTTGCTGTCCAACGGGCGTTACGCCGTGATGCTGACGAGCGCGGGCGCCGGTAGCAGTCGTTGGGGGGACCTCGCCGTCACCCGCTGGCGGGAAGATCCGACGCTTGATGACTGGGGCGCGTGGATCCTTCTGCGGGACGCTGAAAGCGGGAAGGTTTGGTCTGCAGGGCTGCAACCCACCGGCGTGGCGCCGGACGTCTACGAAGTGGCCTTCGGTGAGGACAGGGCCGAGTTCGCCCGCCGCGACGGCACGCTGACGACGATGATGGAAATCCTCGTCTCGGCCGAAGACGATGCCGAGGTCCGCCGCATCTCCGTGACGAACGCCGGCTCGGCCGCGCGCACGATCGACATCACCTCCTACGCCGAGCTCGCGTTGATCCGCGGCGCCGACGACCTCGCCCATCCGGCCTTTGCAAAGATGTTCGTGCAAACGGAGCTTCTGGCCGATGGAAGCGCAATTCTGGCCACACGACGGCGCCGGACGCCCACGGAGCCGGAGATATGGGCCGGCCACCTGGTGGTAGTGGAAGATGCGATGGGCGATATCGCCGCGGAGACCGACCGTGCGCGCTTCCTTGGCCGAGGCCGCACCTCACGCGATGCGGCCGCGATGGACGGGACCAAGCTCTCAAACACCGTCGGCACCGTGCTGGACGCGATCTTTTCACTCCGCTGCCGCGTGACCGTTGCCCCCGGCGCCGTGGTGCATGTCGCGTTTTGGACGATGGTGGCCGACACCCGTGACGCCCTTGTCGACGCCATGGACACGCACCGCGATGAAGCCGCGTTCGATCGCGCATCGACACTGGCCTGGACGCAGGCGCAGGTGCAGTTGCGTCATCTCGGGATCCACCCGCGCGAGGCCGACTTGTTCCAAATCCTTGCGGGTCATCTTGTCTTCGCCGGGCCCGCGCTGCGACCGCGGTCCGAATCCATTCAAGCCGGCAGCGGAGCGCAAAATGGGCTTTGGGGACAAGGCATCTCTGGCGACCTGCCGATCCTGCTGCTGCGAATCCGCGACAGCGAAGACCTGGACGTGGCCCGGCAGGTCCTGCTCGCCCACGAGTATTTCAGGCTGAAGCAGCTCGCGGTGGACCTCGTGATCATCAACGAGCACGCCGCATCCTACGCGCAGGATCTGCAGATCGCGCTGGAGGCGCTGGTGCGGATGCAGCCCCGCATCCCGCAGGTGCCCGGGGCTGCGGCCAAGGGCGCGATCTTTCTGTTGCGCGCCGACCTGGTCCCAGCGGCAACGGCCGCCCTGCTTGCCTCGGCCGCGCGTGTTGTGCTGTCGGCCGAGCGCGGCAGCCTGTCCGAGCAGCTTCGCGTGCGTTCGGGTCCCCTCTCGCGTCCTGCTCCGCATCGTCCAGCCCCGAAGGCGGCCGGCAGTCCCGGAACGGCCATTCCGCCTGTGCCGCCGCTAGAGTTCTTCAACGGCTACGGCGGCTTCGCCGAGGACGGCCGGAACTATGTCGTGGTGCTCCGCCCCGGTCAGGCGACGCCGGCCCCCTGGATCAACGTGGTCGCCAACCCCGGGTTCGGCTTCCTGGTTGCCGCGGAGGGTGGCGGCTACACCTGGAGCCGGAACAGCCGCGAGAACCAGCTCACACCCTGGTCGAACGACCCGGTCACCAACCGGTCAGGCGAGGCGTTCTACGTCCGGGACGCGGATACTCAGGACGTCTGGTGTCCAACCGCGTTCCCCCGGCGGGACGCCGGCGCCACCTACGTGGTGACCCATGGGCGCGGCTTTTCGAGGTTCGAGCGCCTGGCCGACGGCATCGCCAGCAACTTGCTGCAATACGTGCCCGTCGATGACCCCGTGAAGCTGTCCCGCCTGAAGCTGCACAACACCTCCGGCCACGCCCGGAGGCTGACCGTGTCAGCCTACGTTGAGTGGGTTCTCGGCGCCTCTCGCACCGCAACGGCTGCCTTCGTCACGACCGAAATGGATGCGGCGACGGGCGCCATGTTCGCGCGCAATCCCTGGGGAGCCAGTACCGCGGCGCGCGTTGCTTTTGCCGACCTGGGCGGCAAGCAGACGGGCTGGACCGGCGATCGGCGCGAATTCATCGGTCGCAACGGTACATTGGACGATCCGAATGGTGCTGTCAGCGGCTCTCCGCTGTCGGGGCGCGTCGGCGCCGGCCTAGACCCATGCGGCGTGTTGCAGGCCACGGTCGAGCTAGAGCCGGGCGCCAGAGCGGAGATCGTTTTCCTGCTCGGAGAGGCCGGCAGCGAGGACGAGGCGCGCGCTTTCGTTGTGAAGTATCGCTCTACAGACCTCGATGCCGTCCTGGCCGGGGTACATGGCCTGTGGGACGGCGTGCTGGGCGCGGTGGCGGTGCGGACGCCGGACCGAGCGATGGATATCATGCTGAACGGCTGGCTGCTCTACCAAGCGCTGGCCTGTCGGGTCTGGGCACGGGCCGGCTTCTACCAGGCCAGCGGGGCGTACGGATTCCGCGACCAATTACAGGACGGCATGGCGCTGACCGCATCCCGCCCGGACCTGGTGCGCGAGCACCTGCTGCGGGCGGCAGGGCGGCAGTTCGTGGAAGGCGACGTCCAGCATTGGTGGCTGCCGACCACCGGCATGGGCGTACGCACCAGGATTTCCGACGACTCCGCCTGGCTGGCTACCGCTGTCGCGCACTACGTCGAGGCGACCGGCGACCTGGCAGTGCTCGAAGAGCATGTCGGCTTTCTAGACGCGCCGGTGCTGAAAGAGGCGGAGCACGACCGGTTCTTCGCGCCCGCCGCCGCCGACGAGGTCGGGACCCTGTTCGAACAGTGCGCCCGCGCACTCGACCACAGCCTTGCCACCGGCACCCACGGTCTGCCGCTGATGGGCACCGGGGACTGGAACGACGGCATGAGTCGCATCGGCGAGGC
>CAIXDS010000128.1 GCA_903918195.1 uncultured Acetobacteraceae bacterium
GGGCCACGCCGTCATTGCCCGGGCCGGCGACCCGGTGCGGGGTGTCGGCGAGGATCTGGTGATCCTCGACCTTGAGCGAGGTTTCGCAGCCATTGGACCACCAGTTGCTACCAACCGGACGGCCGACCACAGCCACGGCGTAGACCCAGCGGCCACCCTTGCGTACGGTGTGCAACGCCTCAGACACGGTGCCGATGCGCTGGCCATGGTGCAGCGCCAGGGCTTCGCCCAGTTCCAGGCTATCAGCGCGGGGCTGGGCGATGCGGCCGAGCTCTTCACCCAGGGCATTGGTGCCGCCAACGTCGCGGACCAGGGTGGTCCAGGCGACCGGCGTAGCGGTCGCGGTCCGCCCGCCGGGCTTCAGCCCCGCCGCCGGCGGTGCCGGCGTGCGGAACAACGGCCCCGGCGACCAGCTCTCGCTGCCCGGCTGCTTCGCTTCGATCGCGACCGGCATGGCGTTGGTAGCCCGCGGCAGGCCCGAAGGTACACAGGCGAGCCAGGCGATGACGGCGTATTCGCCGGGCTCAGCCAGCGGCACGCTGCCTTCGGGGAGTTTGGTGGCGAACTCCTTGATCACGCCGGACAGGACATCCTGCCCTTCGAGGGCGATGCGCACGGTGCAGCTGGCGAAGGGCGAGGTGGCACGGTTCACAGCGAACCGCAGCGCCCAGATGCCAGCGGTGGGCGCGCGCAGCCAGCCGGTGAAGGCGGCGGCGAAAGGCGTGCCCGGATCGGGCACCGGGCCGCGCGCCACCAGATCGCGCAGCGCGAAGGCGGCGCCGACCGGCGCCTGCCACAGCACATCGCCGGGGGTGACCCGGTCGGCGGGCAGGACATGCGCGGCGGCGATCAGGCCGGGTTCCAGCGCCGGCAGCGGCTGCGCCGCGATCGGCGTCTGGCCGGCGGCCAGCGCGGGTGACAGGGCCGCCAGCAGGGTAAGCAGGGCAGGGACGGGGTGCATGGTCATGGCTCCGGCAGGCGGCGGCGGGGCGTGATCGGGACGACGGAAGGCGGAGCCGGCGGCTCTGCCGTGGCCCCGTCCGGCTGAGGGGGTGCCGTCACGCTGACGGCGGCGAGCGGGTGCGACGGTTGCACCGGCGCAGGCGCTGCCAGCGCCGGGCCGGGCGGCGGCGGTGCCGCCGCCACGACACGCGGCTGAGGCGGCTCCACGGCCGTGCCACCCGCGCTGTGTGGCGCCGCCGGCTGCACCGACGCGCCGGGAACAGGCGCCGCTGGCGCGTCCGCTGCAACCCGTGGCCGGGTCGGCAGCACCGGCCCGCGCGTCGGCGGCGCAACGGGCGGTGCAGGCTCGCCGAACGGCTCCTGCGGGCTGTCGCCCGCGACGGCGCGGTAGACCAGCGCCGCCGGGGCCAGAGCCATGTCGGTGGGCCGGCGCAGCATCAGCCGGGCGATCGCCGGTGTCTTGGCATCGACGCGATCGCAGGCAATGTCGGCACTCACCGGCCAGGTGCCAGAGGCGAGTTCGGTGCCGCCGATAATGGTGCGCGGCTCGGACAGGTATTCCTGGCCGAGTGCCACCAGGGTGCGTCGTCCGACGCGCAGCGCGACCTGGCAGGTGATGCCGCGGTGCTGGGGATCGATCGCCAGGGCGATCTCATAATGCCCGGCGACGTCGGCGGTGATGGCGCCTTCGATGCGCCACAGCGCGGCGCCATCGAACGGGATGCCCTGCGGGCGCTGCGCGCCCACCGCGATCACCGGCCGGGTCAGCACCACCACGCCGACTTCCTCGCCGGGCAGGTTGTTGTGACCCAGGGCGAAGACGCGCACGCGCACGCCGGGAGCGAACGCGCTGACATCGGGCAGCGGCGTCTCCGGGTCCGGCGGGCGCAGCGTCATCACCGGCGCTGCCGCCGGGATCAGCACTGGCTGCGGCCGGGGTTCCGGCTGGCGGGAGCCGCCGATCAGGCTGGGCAGCAGCGCTGCGGCGACGGCAATGGCCAGCGCCTTCTGCACCGTGGCGTCGCCGCGCAGCAGGGTGAGGGCGGCACGGCCAGCCGCGCCAGCGATGCGCTGGCCGTGGGCGAGGAGAAGGGCTTGGTTCATGACCGCACCATGGCGCGCGCAGCGGCAATGTCGTCCTCGGTGACCAGCCGGTAATCCTCTGCTGTCGGCTCCCGTTGCAGCCGGCCGACACGGGCCGCCGTGGCGCGGTAGACCCGCTCGCAGAGCGTGCGCATCTCGCGGCCATTGGCCCATTTGCCCGGGTCGCGGCGCTGGTGGAGATCGGCGATCAGCAGGTCGAGCCGCGCACCGGCGCCGGTGTCCAGCACCAGCGACTGGCGCTTCAACTCGCGATCGAAGATGCGGCGCAGATCGGCCGGGGTGTAATCCTCGAAGTGGAAGGTGAAGGTGAAGCGCGAGGCGAAGCCGGGATTGGCTTCAAGCAGTTCGCGCATGTTGGCATCGTAGCCGGCGGCGATCACCACCAGGTCGGCGCGCCAGTCTTCCATGTATTTGAGCAGGATGGCGATGGCTTCGCCGCCGAAGTCGCTGCCAGCCTCGTTCGACAGCGTGTACGCCTCATCGACGAACAACACGCCGCCGCGCGCTTCGCGCAGCTTGGCTTCAGTTTTGGGGCCGGTCTGGCCGATATATTCGCCGACCAGACCGCTGCGGTCGGTTTCGACGACATGGCCCTGGGAGAGGATGCCGAGGCCGGCGAGGATGCCACCCATCAGCCGGGCCACGGTGGTTTTGCCGGTGCCGGGTGGCCCGGCAAAGATCATGTGATAGGCGGGAGCTGGGCGGGTGATGCGCAGGGCTTCGGCCTGTTTGCGGGCGAAGTCGACCTCGGCGATGAAGCTGTTGATCTCGCGCTTGACGGTGGTGAGGCCGATCATGCTGTCGAGTTCGGCGATCGCCGCGTCATAGGCGCGGCGACGCGCCTCCGCGTCCCCCGCTGCTGGCGCAGCGTCGGGGACGTTGAGCGTCTTCAGCCGCGCTGACGGTGGTGTTGCAGGCGGCGGCACCACTGGCGGCGGCGCGTCGCTGCCAGGAGCAGCGCCGCTGCTGTCGGCGCCAAACGGCGCGGCTGTCGCCAGCGCCGGCGTGTGGCGCAGCTCGGCTGCGGTCTCCATGGCGAGGCGGATCAGCACGAACCCGCCGGCGACGGTGGCGATCCAGGGCAGCACCTGGAGCAGGCCGGCGAACAGCATGTTGGCGGCGGCGACGATAGCGCTGAGCAGCACAATCAGCAGCACGACGCGCACGCCGAGCAGCTCGAAGAACCTCATGGACCGCCTCGATCAAGGGCGAAGGGTTGGGGAAGGGCCGGCGGAACGGCGGGGTTGCGGGCGAAGCGCCCGCGCCATTCGGGGCGGCGGTGATAGACGGCGCGATGGCACAGCACCGGCAGGTCGATGTCATCGACGAACAGCAGCATCTCTTCGGGGGCGAGGCGCCTGATCTCGTCCGAGGTCAGCACGGCGCGGCGCGCCGGGCCGACATTGCGGCCGGGGCTGCGCCCGGCCTGGAGCAGGTCACCAGCACCGTCGCTGCGGCTTTCCTGATCGACGGTGGTCTCGCCCAGCATGCGCGAGACATCATCGGCGAACTGGGGTCACGCCATAGAACGGGCAGGATAGCACGGTTGGCGGCACGAACCGGGAACATTGCCTGGATCAGTCGCCGCTGGTAGCGGCGCGGCTTCGCTTGACGATGTCGGCCACTGTGTTCTTGCTCAGCCCGAGCTCGCGGCCAACCAGACGGTAGCTGCGGCCCAAGCCAATGAGGGCGAGCACCTTCGGCGCGAGCCGATCGGATTTTGGCCGTTCTCCGGGCTGACGACCGAGGCGTTTTCCTCGGGCTTTGGCGGCGGCGATGCCCGAACGGATACGCTCCTGGGCCAGTTCCCGCTCGAATTCGGCGATGCCGGCCAGAACAGTCGCAATCATGCGGCCATGCGGTGTTGCGAGGTCGAACGCCATGCCGTTCAGCGCGATGACGGACACGCGGTGTGCCTCGAGTTCTTTCAGGGTCGCCAGGAGGTCCGTCGTGCTGCGCCCCCAGCGCGACAACTCGGTCACCAGCACAGCATCGATATGCCGTGCCTGAGCGAGCGCCATCACCTTGCGCCGCTCTGCGCGGTCCAGCTTCATTCCGGACCCGGTTTCCTTGAACGTGCCAACCACCTCGTAGCTGGCACGGGCGGCAAAGGCGACCAGATCCCGCTCCTGGCGCGTGCAGGACTGGTCGGCTGTCGAAACCCGGCAGTAGAGGGCGGCGCGCTGTCCCAGTTGAACTCTCCCCGGCGGACGCCCCGCAAGTCGTTGTTTCTGCTCGGCAGCGCTCCGTAGCAATCAGACTATACCCTAACTGGGACAGCCCGCCATGCCGAGACGCCGCGCGCTCACCGAAGCGCAGTTGGAAAGCCTGTTTGCCCTTCCCGTCACCGAGCCCGACCTCATCCGGCATTGGACGCTGGCCCAGGCCGACCTGGCGGCCGTGGAACGCCGCCGCGGTGCTTCGAACCAACTCGGCTTTGCGCTGCAGCTTTGTGCCTTCCGCTATCCTGGCCGGCTGCTGCGGCCGGGCGACGCCATTCCCGAACCAGCGCTGCGTTTCATCGCCGAGCAGCTCCACGTCGGCGTCGGCGCGCTGGCCACCTACGCTGCCCGTCCCCAGACCAGACGCGAGCAGCTGGATGGCCTGCGCGAAGCGTTCGGCTTCCGGATGTTCGCGCCGGGACATGGGCGCGAACTGCTTGCCTGGCTGCTGCCGGTGGCACTTGCCACCACCAGCGCGCCCACGGTTGCCGAAGTGCTGATGGACGAACTCCGCCGGCGCCGGATCATCGCCCCTGGACCGAGCGTCGTCGAACGCCTGGTCGCAGCCGCGTTGGTGCTGGCCGAGCGCCACGTCGCCGTCCAACTCACCCGCGCACTCGTTCCTGAGCAGACCGCTAAACTGGATGCCTTGCTCCAGCTCAAGGAGAACACTGCCATCAGCGTGCTGGCGTGGTGCCGCCAGCCACCCGGTGCACCGGGGCATCGCGCGCTTGCTCGTGTCGTTGAGCAGATCGCGTACTTGCGTACGGTCGGCCTCAGCGCAGCCTGCGCCGAGGGCATCCACGCGGAGCGGTTGCGCAAGCTGGCGCGCGAGGGCGGCCGCTTCACTGCCCAGCACCTGCGGGCGCTGTCGCCACTTCGCCGTCGTGCGACCCTGGTCGCCACCGTACTCGACACCATGGCACGGCTCACTGACGACGGTGTTTCCCTGTTCGATCGCGCCGTGGGCCGCATGTTCCGCCGCGCCGAAGCCCGTGAGGAGGATGCCGTTCTGCGCAATGCGAGGGCAATCAACGACAAGGTGCGGCTGTTCGCCAAGCTCGGCACGGCGCTGATCGAAGCCAAGGGCGGCGGCACCGATCTGGTCGCGGCAGTTGAAACCTCCGTCGGCTGGGATCGGCTGGCATCGAGCGTTGCTGAGGCCGTACGCCTGGCACGCCCAGACAAGGCAAATCTGACTGCACTGGCTACACGTGCCTGGCCGGTGCTGCATCGGCTTGGTCCCGTGTTCCTCGATGCGTTCCGGCTTCGGGCGGCTCCGGCCGCTGCGTCCACGCTGCGCGCTGTCGACACCCTGCACGGGATCTACGCCAGCGACAGCCGCAAATGGCCTGACAACCTGCCCACCAGTTTTCTTCGACCAGTGTGGCGAGATGCCGTGTTGGCAGTCGCAGACAGGAAACACCGCATGTGGGAAGTTGCTGCCCTGCTCGCGCTCCGCGACCGGCTGCGCGCCGGCGACATCTGGGTGGATGGCAGCCGGCAGTGGCGGGCGATCGAGGATCAACTCATTTCGCCCGCCTTGTTCACCGCCATGCAAGAAGCCGGACCGCTGCCCGTCGCGGTGCCCGCGACGGCGGAAGAATATCTGGCTGAACGTCGCATCCTCCTGGGCCGGCGCCTGGCTGAGGTCGCCGCCAAAGCAGCGTCGGACCGGCTGGAGGACGTGCAGATCAAGAATGGCGAGATGAAGATCACGCCGCTCAAGGCGATCACACCCGACGAGGCCGAGGATCTCGCCACCAGACTCTACAGCATGGTCCCCAACGCCCGCATCACCGATGTGCTCGCTGATGTCGACCGCTGGACCGGATTCAGCCGGGCGTTCACGCATCTGCACACCGGCCTGCCCGCCGACGATCCCCGCATCGTCCTCACCGCGGTGCTGGCCGACGCCACCAATCTGGGTCTGACCCGCATGGCTGATGCCTGCAACGTGGCAAGCTACCGCACGCTCACCTGGACAGCGGGCTGGCACCTGCGTGAGGAAACCTATAGGCAAGCACTCGCCACTCTCGTTAATGCCCAGCAGCGCCAACCACTCGCGGCCTGGTTCGGTGCCGCCGATGTGTCCAGCTCCGACGGGCAGGGCTTCCCCACCGCAGGACGCGGCGAGGCCGTCGGTGCCATCAATGCCCACTACGGCCGCGAAACCTCGGCGCTGTTTTACACACATCACTCGGCCCGGCACGCGCCCTACCATATCGCGGCCATCCCGCCCTCCGGCGAGGCCGCACATGTCATCGACGGTGTGCTCTATCACGAGGCAGATCTCAGCATCGCCACCCACCACACCGACGGCGGCGGCGTGAACGACCAGGTATTCGCGTTGGCGCATCTGCTGGGCTTTCGCTTCGCTCCGCGCATTCCCAATCTGGCGGAACGCCGGCTCTACGCCTTCGGGGCAGCAGACACCTGGCCGTCTCTGAAAGAGTTCATCGCCGGCCGCGTCGACGAAAAGCTGATCGCCAATCATTGGAGCGACGTGCTGCGTTTGACCGCTTCCGTTCGAACAGGCGTCGTCAGCGCTTCGCTCATGCTCAAGCGCCTCGGTGCCTATCCCCGCCAGAACGGACTGGCGCTGGCACTGCGCGAGATCGGCCGTATCGAACGGACGCTGTTCACGCTGGATTGGCTGGAACAGCCTCAACTCCGGAGGCAAGCCACAGCAGAATTGAACAAAGGCGAATCCTGCAACGCGCTTTCCCGGGCGGTGTGCTTCCATCGACTGGGACGACTGCGTGACCACTCTGCCCAGGCGCAGCAGCATCGTGCCAGTGGGCTGGCGCTGGTCACCGCTGCAATCGCATTGTGGAACACCGTCTACCTCGGGCGCGCTCTCGATGCGTTGCGCAGCCGTGGCGAGATCATCCCGGATGCGCTGCTGGTCCATCTCGCCCCGCTCGGCTGGCAGCACATCAACCTCACCGGCGACTATCTCTGGAACGCAGAAAGCAACCTCGGTCCAGACGGATTCAGGCCGCTGCGTACCGCAGGGATTACGCCGGGCACCGCAGCCGCAGCCTGAACGCGTTCCCGGTTCGTACCGCCAACCGTGCTATCCTGCCCGTTCTATGGCGTGACCCCGGGAGGAGCACGGTCCGCGCGTCGACACCGGCGAGCAACTGGTCGAGCACCGCCGCGAGGATGCTGTGCGCATTGGGTCGGGTCATACAGCCTCCGCCTGGCACGTCACGCGAGCGGAGCGACGAAATTCCCGGCGGCCCCACCGCTGCCACCAGGGTAAGCGTCAGCTGATGGCCGCCTACCGGACGGCCTGCGGATGGGAGATGCTCCAGCCTGCGTGGTGAGAGCGGTAAGTGTCCATCATTGGGCAAGTGGACACGAGCGCAGTGACA
>CAIXDS010000129.1 GCA_903918195.1 uncultured Acetobacteraceae bacterium
AACCGATGGGCGCGCTCGTACTTCAGCTTGGGCTTGTCCGAGTCGGCCACCAGGGCCTCACTCTTCGTCGTCTTGGCCGCGGCGTTTCTTGCCACCGCTGAGCAGGTGGTACAGCAGGGCCGCGGCACCAACGCCGCCAACCGCACCCGCGTAGCCGCCCGGCACGTTCTTCATGAAGTCGTTCACCTGGCCGGGCATGTGCTCCTGGGCCATCGAGTTGAAGCTGTCGACCGGATGATTGGTCCAGTCGCGGGCCGGGGCCGCGGGAGCAGCACCACCTGCCGCTGCGCCGGCTGCACCGGCGGTGCCGGCAGTGGCTGCTGGTGCTGCAGGTGCGGTTGATGGGGCCTCAAGCTGATGACCCAGCTCATAGCCAGCACCGACCAGACCAGTGCCGGTCGCGGCCTTGCCGGCCATCGGCAGCACGGACTTGACCGCTTTACCGGCCTGGAATGCCGGATGCGGGGCTACCGCCGGATGCGGGGCTGCCACGTGGGGCATCTCGACAGCAGCGAGCTTGCGCAGCAGTGAGACGCGGGGATTGGTGCGGTGCATCAGTTCGGAGGTGTGGCTCATGCGACGACCCTATCGTGGTTGTCCGGTCAGGCCAAGCCCGCGGATCCGGTGGAAGGTTTGTCCGGGCCGGTCACCGGGGCCGAAGCTGAAGCGGGCGTCACCGGGGCGGCAGGCAGCTGGTACTCGGGCGTCATGGGCTGGCGTCCGGCCATCACGTCGGCCGCGGCACCGCGGGTTTGCAGTTGTGGAATTAAATTCCCGATTTGCTCGGACTGGCGTGACCAGTCGAGCGACTCCTGGACCCCGGGGGTCAGGTAGCCCGGGTGCGGGCCCGGGTTGTCGACCATGCCACCTGGCATCGGGTTCATCAAATTGCTCATCACCGACATGGAGGCCGGGTGCCAGGGCTGCATCGGCCCTGATTGCCAGCCACCTTTGAACGGCGTGGTCAGCGGGTTCGGCACCGGGCTGGCGGCCGCCCGCTTGAGCAGCCGGTACACCAGCTCAAGCGCCGGGATGGTCACCTGGACTTTTTCTTCAACAGGTGGTACAGCAGGGCCGCGGCACCGACGCCAGCAGCGGCACCAGCTCCGGCCTGGATGGCACCCTTGTGGGCGCCGTAGAAGTCATTGGCCTTGTCGAGCATGCCGGGCTCGGGGGCCGAGGTGTCCACGTTATCCCCAAGACTATGACCGCTGGAACCGAAACTTTGGCGATACCCACCCTTGCTGCCTGATATGCCGTAGGTGTTCACGTTCGGGATCCCGGTGGCGAAACCTGGATCCGGAGGGGTACCGTCGAACCGGGCTTCAGGAATAGGCTTTCCTACCTGCGGGTTAGTGTTCAGCGGCGCAGAGCCTTTTCCTGCCACGTCAGCCATATGGGCGACATTCGCGTTGGTAAGATCTTTATTGTTTGGGCGAACATTGTCGTTGACGTGGTACCCGCGCATCTCGGCGTACGGGGGCTGGGTAAACGTATCGCGGTCAAATTTGTTGCTGTACGCACCAAACAACTCCGTGACGCCTGGCATACGAACGGGGCTGATTATGCCCCTTCCGTCGTCATGCGACTGGCCGGTCAACGGCATCCGAGCATGGTCATTCTTGTTGGCCAGCACGCCCGTGCTCTGTGCAGCGCGCTCCTTACCATGCGCAGAGCCCCACAGGACATCGGAAGGGCTCGGGCCCTTGTCGAGATCGGTCATCTCTTGGTCGGCGGCCTGCTCGGCGGCCTGCTTGAGGAGGCGGTACAGGAT
>CAIXDS010000130.1 GCA_903918195.1 uncultured Acetobacteraceae bacterium
GGGCTCCGAGGGCGGCGAACGGGCACTGACGCGCGACAATGCGCAGGCGGTGCTGCGCATTGTCGCGTCGGACGGCGTGCGGGCTGTGGCACGGGTCGTCGAGGTGAGCGAGGACGGCCGCGCTCCGAAGAACGGGCCGGCTTTGTTTGCGCTCGCCCTGGCGGCCTCCGCGCAGGACCTGGCGACGCGGCGGGCGGCGCTAGCAGCGCTGCCGCGCGTCGCCCGCACCGGCACGCAGTTGTTCCAGTTCGCCGAGTTCGTGCAGGGCTCGCGCGGCTGGGGCCGGGCGCTGCGGCGCGCCGTCGGTGCCTGGTATCTGGCCCAGCCGGTCGAGCGGCTCGCCTATCAGCTGGTGAAGTATCGCCAGCGGGGTGGCTGGTCGCACCGCGACCTGTTGCGGCTGGCGCACCCTGAGACGGCGGAGCCGGCGCAGGTGGCGCTGCTCGACTTTGTGTGCCGCGGCACGGAGAGCGAGGCCTTGCCCTCGCTCGTCCAGGCCGCGGCGGCGCTCGGTCGGGCCGGGGACGGCACGGCGGCGGCGGCGCTGATCCGCATGCACGACCTGCCGCGCGAGGCCGTGCCGACCGGGTTGCTGAACGACCCGGCGGTGTGGGAGGCGCTGCTAGAGCACATGCCGCTGACCGCGCTGGTGCGCTCGCTCGCCAAGCTGACCGCGGTCGGCGTGGTGAAGCCGCTCGGCGACCAGTTGCCGCTGGTGCTGTCGGCCCTGGGCGACGCCGAACGCATCGCCCGGGCGCGGCTGCACCCGCTGGCGATCCTGCTGGCTTTGCGCACCTACGCGCAGGGCAGGGGGGATCGCGGCGCGCTGCAGTGGGAGCCGGTGCAGCCGGTGATCGATGCCCTGAACGCGGCCTTCTACACCGCTTTCCGGGCCGTCGAGCCGACCGGCAAGCGCCTGCTGCTGGCGCTCGACGTGTCGGGGTCGATGGCGGCCGGCCGGGTGGCCGGCACGGCGCTGACCCCGCGCGAGGCATCAGCGGCGATGGCGCTGATGACGGCGGCGACCGAGGCGAACACCCACATCGTGGGGTTCACCGCGGCGGCGCTGCCGGGGCAGAGAAGCTGGCATGCCGAGCTGACCAGGTTGCCGCTGTCGCCGTCGATGCGGCTGGACGACGCGGTGCGTGCGGTGTCGGGCATGAAGTTCGGCGGCACCGACTGCGCGCTGCCGATGCTGTATGCGCTGGAGCGGCGCCTCCCGGTCGATGCTTTCGTTGTCTACACTGACAGCGAAACCTGGGCCGGGATGATCCACCCGGTGCAGGCGCTGCGGCAGTACCGCGAGCGCACCGGCATCGCCGCGAAGCTGGTCGTGGTCGGCCTGGTGTCGAACGGGTTCAGCATCGCCGACCCGAACGATGCCGGCATGCTGGATGTGGTCGGGTTCGATACGGCGTCCCCCGCCGTGATCGCCGACTTCATCCGGCAGGACTGAACAATCTCCGGCGGCCCCTTGCGGGGCCGCCGGAGCGCCTCGCTGCATTCGATGACACAGGAGGCTGACCATGCGTCGCCCCGATGCCTACGAAACCCGTGCCCGTGAACTGGCCCTGGCGGCCGGCTTCGATCCCGACAGCCGCGTCGCACGTCCTGGCGAGGAAGCGGGTGGACGCGGCATGCCGGCCTGGTGCCAGTTCCGCCAGGCAGCGCGCGACGAACATCTCGCCGCGCAGGCTGCCGCACTCGAACTGCCGCCGCAGGAAGCGGCCTACCGCGACGCGCCGCTCACCGCCTTCGGTCAGCACAGCGAGGCGACGCTGGCGCAGATGCGCACCTGCATGGGCGTGGGCAACGCGATCGCCGGCGTGATTTGCGCCGACGGCCACCTGGGCTATGCCCAGCCGGTCGGCGGGGTGATCGCCTACGAGCGCCAGATCAGCATTTCCGGTGTCGGTTTTGACATCGCCTGCGGCAACATGGCGGTGCGGCTCGACACGCCGTTCACGGCGATCGAGTCGCGCGCCGGCGACATCCTGGCCGATGTGCGGCGGACGATTTCCTTCGGCATCGGGCGGGCCAATGCCGAGCGCGCCGAACACGAA
>CAIXDS010000131.1 GCA_903918195.1 uncultured Acetobacteraceae bacterium
AGGCTTGCCGAGCATGGCGTGGTGCGCTGGCGTCGGATCGACCTGTCGCGAGTGATCGCCCAGCGCTTTGGCGTGCATCTGGCGGAGCGCAGCGTCGGCGAATTGCTGCGCCGCCTTGGCTTTCGTCGCCTGTCCGCCCGGCCACGGCATCCCGGACATGATGCCGTAGCGCAGGAAGCACACAAAAAAACTTCGCCAACCTGGTCGCCGCCGCGATCCCCGAGAGGGCACGCGGCAAGCCGATCGAACTCTGGTGGCAGGATGAGGCGCGGGTCGGCCAGCAAGGCACTCTGACCCGCCTGTGGGCGGAGCGCGGCAGCCGTCCCGCCGCGCCGCGTGATTGCCGCTATCGCTCGGCCTACATCTTCGGCGCCGTCTGTCCCGCACGCGGCACCGGTGCGGCGTTGGTGCTGCCCTGTGTCAACGTCGCAGCCATGAACCTGCATCTGTCCGAGATCAGCCGTTGTGTCGCTCCCGGCGCCCATGCCGTGGTTACGTTGGACGGCGCCGGGTGGCACCAGACCGGCGGGCGCCTGAAGCTGCCGGACAACATCAGCCTGCTGGCATTGCCGCCATACAGCCCGGAGTTGAACCCGCAGGAAAACATCTGGCAATTCCTCCGCCAGAACTATCTCGCCAACTCCGTATTCGACACCTACGAAGCCATCGTCAATGCCTGCTGCAATGCCTGGAACAGCCTGATCGCTCAGCCACAACGCATCACGTCCATCGCAACACGCCAGTGGGCCCGACATGTCAAAGGCTAATGCCGTTGGTATCAGAGGTTAATTAGCAGGATAGCTACGCTTCCCGCAACCATTTTATGTTGACAGCCATGGGCTGCAATGCGTGTAGGGTCATCGGCATATGCATTGGCTGGACCGGTCTACGAACGAACTGCTCCGATGACACATGGCTGCTTGGCAAACCGACCTACAGCCGCTCAGGGTCGCAGCCGGCTATGCCGCGCCACCCGACCGCCCGTCATCGTGGTCCAACGCCGCCCCCCTGTCCCGACCCCCACGCCCTCTGTCGCAAACCGGACACCCCGCCCACCCGTCCCCAACCCCCGCACCCCCAAGAATCCCGCCCAAGCCCCCCGTCCCGCCCGTTGGCACAATCCTTGCGGTGCTCTCCCCCACGGAACCGAAGGAGCCGCCCGTGGCGCAGATCATCACCCTGGAGAGCCTGCTGGCACCGGCCGCCCCCGAAGCGGCCAGCCCCGCCGCCGGCTGTACCGCCTCGGCCTGCGGCTCGAAGAAAGGCCCCTCCGGCATGGCGCCGGATGTGTGGGAGCGGGTGAAGGACCACCCCTGCTACGCCGAGGAAGCCCACCACTACTTCGCCCGCATGCACGTCGCCGTCGCCCCCGCCTGCAACATCCAGTGCAATTACTGCAACCGTAAGTACGATTGCGCCAACGAAAGCCGGCCCGGCGTCGTCAGCGAAAAACTCACGCCCGACCAGGCGGTCCGCAAGATCATCGCGGTGGCCAACAGCGTGCCGCAACTCTCCGTCCTTGGCGTCGCCGGGCCGGGCGACGCGGTCTATGACTGGCGCCACACCGCCGAGACGTTCCGGCGCGTGCAGGAAGCCATCCCCGATCTGCGGCTGTGCATCTCCACCAACGGTCTCGCGTTGCCCGACCATATCGACGCCATCGCCGCCATGGGCATCGACCACGTCACCATCACCATCAACTTCATCGACCCCGAAATCGGCGCGCGCATTCACCCCTGGATTTTCCACAACCATCAGCGCCACACCGGCGTGGAAGCCGCCCGCATCCTGCACGAGCGTCAGATGCTGGGCCTGGACATGCTGGTCGCGCGCGGCATCCTGGCCAAGATCAACTCGGTGATGATCCCCGGCGTCAACGACGAACACCTGGTCGAGGTTAACCGGGTCGTGACGCAAAAAGGGGCATTCCTGCACAACATCATGCCACTCATCTCGGACCCCGCGCACGGCACCGCCTTCGGCCTGTCCGGCCAGCGCGGCCCCACGCCGGCCGAGTTGAAGACCCTGCAGGACAGCCTGGAAGGCGGCGCCAATTTGATGCGCCATTGCCGGCAGTGCCGCGCTGATGCCGTCGGTTTGCTGGGCGAGGATCGCGGCCAGGAATTCAATCTGGATCAGTTGCCCGAACAGGCCGCCTACGACCCCGCCGCGCGCGCGACCTATCGCGAACTGGTGGCGGAAACACGCGGCGAGCACGCGGCGCACCGCGAGGCTGCACAGGACGACCTGGCCGCGGTCGATGCGCCGGCGGTGCTGGTGGCCATCGCCACCCGCGGCGGCGGGCGCATCAACCAGCATTTCGGCCACGCGCAGGAATTCCAGGTCTACGAGGTCTCGCCCGACGGCATCCGCTTTGTCGGCCATCGCCGCGTCGAGCAGTATTGCCAGAGCGGCTGGGGCGACGACGCGACACTTGATGGCGTGCTGGCCGCGCTGGCCGGCGTTTCCTGTGTGCTGGTCGCCAAGATCGGCGATTGCCCGCGCACGAGCCTGGAAGCCGCCGGCATCGTGGCCAGCCAGGACCATGCCTATGACTGGATCGAATCCGGAATTGCCGCGTGGTACGCGCAACGCTACCGCAGCACCGTCCGCCTCACCGCCTGACCCGACCAACACTGCAACAGAGAGAGACTGAAAATGGCCTACAAGATCATTGTTTCCCAGTGCACCGCCTGCGGTGCCTGCGAGTTCGAATGTCCGAACGCCGCCATTTCCACCAAGCGCGGCAACTACGTCATCAACGCCGCGCTGTGCACCGAGTGCGAGGGGCATTTCCCGGCCGCCCAGTGCGCCGCCGTCTGCCCGGTGCCCGACACCTGCGTGAAGGCCTGACCGACCCGAGGGAAGCCCGGCATGGCAACGCCACGCGACGACGACGGCGAGTTGCACCGCCCGCCGGTCTTCCCACCGGGGGCAAAGGTGCGCGCCATCATGCATATCCGCAACGACGGCACCTTCGCCGGGCGCGAGATCGGTGATATCCTCGTGCGCAAAGGCGACGAAGGCTACGTGCGCGACATCGGCACGTACCTGCAACGCTACTACATCTACGCCGTCGAATTCATCGTGCGCGGCGCGGTGGTAGGCATGCGCGCGCGCGAGCTTGCCGCCGTGGACGCGCCGCAGGAGGCCGCGCCATGAAACTGATGATCCGTCGCACCGAAAAGGGGCTGACCGGCTATGTGCCGAAAAAGGATCTGGAGGAGCCGATCGTCGAGTTCGAACTCGAAACCCTGTGGGGCGGCTGGATAAAGTTGAAAAACGGCTGGGTGTTCGACCTGCCCGAAATGGCCGCCGACACCCGCCTGCCGATTACGGTGAACGCGCGCAAGCGCGGCGGCGATGAGTAGCGACGTGCTCGACGCCGCGGCGCCTGTGAACGGGATAGCGGAAAGGCTGCGCGCCGGATCGCTGATGCCCTATCTCGGCCCCGGTCTGGCGGAACTGGCCGCCGCGCCGGTGCCGACCACCCATGAAGAACTGGCGGCCTATCTCGGCGCGCGCGTGGCGCTGCCCAAGCGCGCCCGCGGCAATTGCTGGGCCGCCGCGCAATACATCGAAACCCATCGACACCGCAAAACGCTGGACGGGCTGATGACGGCCGCCTACGCGCCGCCGGTGGTGCCGACCGTGCTGCACCGCGCCCTGGCCAAAGCCGCGCCGCCGCTGATCGTCGATACCTGGTACGATGGCGCCATGCGCGCGGCACTGTCCGGCCAGGTTGACTGGGGCGAAATCCAGGGCACCTCGCGCGCCAAGATCGGGGAGCAGCGCTGGTACAGCGCCTGGAACGCCGCCGGCGCGGAATGCCCGGTGTCCGACGCCGAAGCCTGGCGCACGCTGCTCTACAAGCCGCACGGCGCGGCGGCCGAAGGGCGCAACGTCCTGGTGGCCGATTCCGACTATGTCGAGGTCATGACCGAAATCGACATCCAGACGCCGCTTCCCGACGAGGTGAAGCGTCGGCGCGCCGGTGGTGGATTTCTGTTCCTCGGCTGCCGGTTCAACGACCAGATGCTGCGCGCCTATGCGCGGCAGATCACCAAGCGGTCGGGCGGCGGACATATCGCGCTCGTCGGCGGGATCGTGCTGACACGCAATGAGCGCCGCTTCCTCGACGAGTTGGAGGTGGCGGTGGTGGATATGGATCTGACGGCGCTGACGTCGGTGCTCGCCGTCGCGTGACAGAAAGGTAAGGCCAGGGCTCTGCCCTGGACCCGCCAAGGGCCGGGAGGCCCTTGGAACCCACTACGAAAAAGGGGTCCGCGACATGGCGTCGCGGACCCCTTTTTGTTTGTGATGAAGGCAACATGCGTGCACGCGCTTTGGCGGACAGACACGCTTGTCGGACTCCGGACACGCTGTTTGTCCGCCGCCTCGCCTCGGCAACCGCCGGAATCCGTGCGATTCCGCTGCGTCCGGCTCTGGCACGGGTCTTGCGGAGGAGCTTCCCGCTTGATCCCAGCCGTCGGGCCAGTGCCCGTCGCATGACCCCAAAGGAAAGAAACATGGCCGCACTTCGTCAGATCGCGTTCTACGGCAAGGGAGGCATTGGCAAGTCCACGACCTCTCAGAACACCCTCGCCGCCCTGGTCGAGATGGACCAGAAGATCCTGATCGTCGGGTGCGACCCGAAGGCCGACTCCACCCGCCTCATCCTCAACACCAAGCTGCAGGACACCGTGCTGAGCCTGGCCGCCGAAGCCGGCTCGGTCGAGGACCTCGAAATCGAGGACGTGCTGAAGATCGGCTACAAGGGCATCAA
>CAIXDS010000132.1 GCA_903918195.1 uncultured Acetobacteraceae bacterium
GCTCAAAAGGCAAGGCACTTCACAAATCCTGACGGTTTTCCGTCAGGCCAACCACGGGAAGATTGACGACCACTCCCCTCCAAAACCGCCTGTGACAGATCAAGGCACGACGGATGATTCTGGTCAAACAGGCTCTCAGGCAGAATCCGCCTAAGTAACGAGGACTGTCCAACTTGAGTTCGAGGAGGTGGGCAAACTTTCCGCGGCCATTGGGCTGCGGATGCTCAGCGAATACCATGGGATTTGAGTGCTACGGCCAACCCGCGGTCCGCGCTGTCGATGTGCCGCAGCAGCCATTCCTGTAAAAATCTTGTGGTCAGGGTCAGGCTGCGCGTGTCGCATCGTGCCGAAAAATTCTCGAGATCGTCCAGGAGACGCGCATGGCTCTCGCGGTGCGCGGTGGCGCCCGCGAACCTGAACTCGTCCATGAGGCGCTCTTCGCACTCGAAATGATGCCGCGTGCAGGAGAACATCGTCGTCAGCATATTCGATATGATGGATGGGTCATCCCCGCGTCTCAGCGCAGCCGCAAGGTCATTCAGGTGGTCAGCCAGTTGCCTGTGCTGCTTGTCCATGATCGCGATGCCAAGATCATTGGCAGACGTCCACATGATCAGTGGCGAGGACGCGACCGGGCAAGGCCCTTGCGCTGATGCCAAAACAAAGCGGTTTCGGCCGCCCCGCTTCGCCTGGTAGAGGGCCGCGTCCGCTGCGGCGATCATCTCATCCAAGGTAGTGCCGCTCTTCGGGAACAGGGCAATACCGACGCTGACGCCGACACAGATCTCCTGGCCATTGATGAGAATCGGCTGACGCGCAGCCTCGACCAGGCGGGCTGCAACCATCTCGGCGTCGCGCTCATGGCTCACACGGGGCAGCACGATGCAGAATTCATCGCCACCAAGCCGAGCCAGCGTGTCGCGCTCCCGGACACACCCCAGCAAGCGCTGCGCCGTTACCTGCAGGACGACGTCGCCCGCCTGGTGTCCGTATGTGTCGTTGGCGCGCTTCAGGCCGTCCACATCCGCCATGAGCACGGCCAGGGCGGACCCGCCGCTGCGGGCCTCGACGACGGCATCCCGAAGTCGGTCCAACGCCAGCGCCCGGTTCGGCAATCCCGTTAGCGGGTCCGTATAGGCAAGGTCGCTCAGGTGCCGTTCCGAGATCTGCCGCCACGTGACGTCCTCGCCGAACACACAGGTCGTCGGCACGCCGTCCAGCGTTTCGCGCGCGAGGAAAAATTCAACGTCGAACGACGTGCCATCGAGCCGGACTGCCCGCCCCCGGAAGGTCACTGCCGTTCCTGAGGGATCGGACAGGGCCTCGCTCATGGCTGCCCGGCCCTGGGTGGCGATGACCTTCATCAGCGGCATCCCGATGATGTCCGTGCCAGCGCGGAACAGTGACCTGAACGCGGGGTTGGCGAAGACGAACCGTCTATCCCTGAGCAAGGCGACCGGGATGGCCCGGCTGCCAGTCAGCATTCTGGAAACGGTAACGGTGTTGATCTCGTCGGGCACGGGAGGGGCATCGGCCGCGAGGCATGCCTCCATCAGAGCGTCTCCTTGTTCAGTCTGAAGAAGGGTGCATCGCCGGGACACTTTCTTGGGCAAATGGTTACCAATCTGTTCAGCCAAACCGAACCAACCGCGTCGCGGACCGTTTTGGGGTCGAGTACGGCTGTTCCCTTTGCCGCCCGACCAAGCGCTTCGCGTCTCTGATTTTGCGGTGGTCTGTCGTCCATCCGCAGCCACTGGCGGGGTCGGAAGCGCTTGCCAAACCACCGTAATCGGAGTCGCAATACTAGCTCTTGATTTTGTGTTCCGATTCACGCGACGGGGCGGACGCCTTAGGTATCCCCTCATTTTGAGAATGGCCAACGATATCAAGAGCTTGCGCCATCGCCTCCGAACGGCCAACCGATTGATATTGCTGCGGCTTTTCAAAATGAGGGGATACCTGAGGGCGGACGCATCTGTCGCGATCGGAACACTAGGAACCAGTCGGAGTTAGCCCAAAATAGCCTTCTCGACGCAATCTTCCGCTACAATGCCATCGACGGATATTCTGTTTATGTCGCTGGGAGCCGCTGCACCACTCAGGTATCCCCTCATTTTGAAAAGCCGCAGCAATATCAATCGGTTGGCCGTTCGGAGGCGATGGCGCAAGCTCTTGATATCGTTGGCCATTCTCAAAATGAGGGGATACCTAAGGCTGCACCACAGAAAAATTGCGCCAAATGCTTAAGTCCTACAGACTGCTAGGGTCATCAGGTGTCAGGTAATGGTGCACCCGCCGTAAAGAGGTGCCCCTGAGCAGGCCGTTCACCGAGGCAGCCGACGCTTTCGTGGCAGAATCGAAGTGGGCGGCTGCAACGGCAAATGAGGCCACCTTCCCCGGACCGGGACTGCCTATGCTTCCTCTTGTGGCGCTCCCGCGCGCGGTCCCGGCGACACTTGGTCCTGGCCATGCGAAGGATGAGTGTACACATAAAGTTGACTTTGCTCCTCACAAAACCTTGTCCATCCTAAGATAGAGCTAGGTGTCAATAAGGAAAAACGCAGGACAGATTCCAAGGAAAAGTGCGGCCTTATGTAGCAGCCGCCACCCCCCTAATCTTGTCAACGAAATTAATGGGTTGTACTATTCCCCTGCCTGTGCCAGGAAGGACGCCGAGTTGGTTCGCTCGGCGGGGTCATCATGGCGCAACACTTTCTGCTTTCTGCGGCAGCACGCTCGCTCAGCGCCGCC
>CAIXDS010000133.1 GCA_903918195.1 uncultured Acetobacteraceae bacterium
CCGAGAGGCCCTTGGAACCCATTCCTTAAGTGATGGGGTCCAGGGGCCTCTCGGCCCTTGGCGGGTCCAGGGCAGAGCCCTGGCCTTTCTTTTACAGCCGTCGCAGTATCAAACCTTGATCACCAGCTTCTGATAGAAATTGCCGAAATACCCCGTACGCGACACCACCCGGTCGCGATGCGATTTCGGCAGCCAGGTATCCACCGGCAGCGTCCACAGATCCGGCGCGAACGGTTCCAGCCGGGTCAGCACCGGGTGCCACAGATATTTCAGCGGGTGCCAGGCATAAGGCCTGGCGAAGTCCACGATCACCAGCTTGCCGCCCGGCCGCACCACCCGCAGCGCCTCGCGCAGCGTCGCCTCGCGCACCGGGCGCGGCATTTCGTGCAGCAGGAAGAACAGCAGCGCGCGGTCATAGGTGGCGTCGGCAATCCGCAGCCGGCTGCTGTCCATGCGCAGTAACTGCACCGGCGCGCCCGCCGGCAGCTTGGCCCGCAGGTTGCCGAGCTGCACCGGCAGCACATCCACCACGTCGAGCTGTGCCCCCGCGGGAACGCGGGCGGCCAGGCGCGGCGTCAGGTCGCCGTAGACGCAGGCCACCTGCAGCGTCCGCCCGGGCAGCGTCTCGCCCAGCTCGGCCACCGCGGCGTCCCGCATGGTGACGTATTTGCCCCACAGGATCAGGTTGACCAGCCAGGGTCGCTCGAACACTCGGACAGCACGCGGGTGGACATAGCTCCACCAGTAATGCTCGCTCAAGTACTCGGGCACCGGCGGAGGCGGGTCGGCGCCGTCGTAGATCGAATCGCTGGCTGGCTCGCTTCGCATCCGCTCAAGTACCAGATCAGTGTCGGGGGAAATCGATCCCATTTTCGTCTCTCCAGCTATGGCCCGGTTTTTGGACCAACCTCCCCCTTATCTATGATTGTGCGATTAACTCAACGAGTTGGAAACCCCCCTCCACGGAAGGGCTGGTGAGCCTTCGTTGCGGACGTGCTGCGATAAAACAAGGCCAGGCGCGGCCCGGAACCCTGTTACCGCAGTACGATCCGCCCTGCGGGTCTGCAGTCGATGGCGGAGTCCTGCAGAGTGATGGAGCCGCCCCCGCCCGGACAAAAATTGTTCATGACCATTCGGGCGCGCCCGGCGCTTCGGCCAGCAGCATTTCGGTGCGGGCATTGTCGCCATCTTACGCGGGAGTCTCTTGCCTTGCCGATCACATTCATCGATATGTTAAGAGGACCACCGCGGTCCTGTTGCCACCCATTTGCGCGCGCATCCCGCCGTCCGCGAACCACGAACTCAGGGTTGTCTTCATGTTCATCGAGACCGAAAGCACGCCGAATCCCGCCACCCTCAAGTTCCTGCCCGGGCGCACGGTGATGGGACCCTCCACCGCCGACTTCGCCTCCGCCGAGGCGGCCGGGCGCAGCCCGCTCGCCACCGCCCTGTTCGCCTTGCCGGGCGTCGAGGGGGTGTTCCTCGGCGATGACTTTGTCACCGTCAGCAAGGCCGACGGGGTGACCTGGCAGGCGCTGAAGCCGCAGGTGCTGGGCACGCTGATGGATCACTTCATCCACAACCGCCCGGTGATCGAAGGCAAAGCCGATGCGGCGGACGAAGACGTGGACCCGGCGGACGCCGAAATCGTGGCGCAGATCAAACAGTTGATCGACACCCGCGTGCGCCCGGCAGTGGCCGGTGATGGCGGCGACATCATCTTCCGCGGCTTCCGCGACGGGGTGGTCCGGTTGCAGATGCAGGGTGCCTGCAGCGGTTGCCCGTCCTCGACGGCCACGCTGAAGCATGGCGTCGAAAATATGCTGCGCCATTACGTGCCGGAGGTGAAGTCGGTCGAGCAGGTCACGGTCTGACCACCCGCCGCCGCCGGTCCTTGCATGGGGCCATTCTGGCACCCATCTCGTCCATCATTGTTCGACATCGAACAATCTTGAGGAGGCCACCATGCCGCTGGACGATTCCACGCTCGACCTGTTGTTCCGGAACGCGCGCACGCACAACAAGTGGACCGATCAGCCCGTCAGCGACGACGAGCTGCGGGCGCTGTTCGATCTGCTGAAATGGGGGCCGACCTCGGCCAATTGCTCGCCGGCGCGCTTCCTGTTCCTGCGCACCCGGGAGGCGAAGGAGAAGCTGCGGCCGGCGCTGTCGGCGGGCAATGTGGACAAGACCCTGGCCTCGCCGGTCACCGCCATCGTGGCGTACGACCCGCATTTCTACGACCACCTGCCCAAGCTGTTCCCGCACACCGACGCCAAAAGCTGGTTCAGCGGCAATTATGATCTCGCCGAGGAGACGGCGTTCCGCAATGGCACGTTGCAGGGCGGCTACCTGATCCTGGCGGCCCGCGCGCTCGGGCTCGATACCGGCCCCATGTCGGGGTTCGACAAGGCCAAGGTTGACGCCGCCTTCCTGGCCGACCGCGGCTGGAAGAGCAATTTCCTGGTCAATATCGGCCATGGCGACCCGGCCGGCCTGTTCCCCCGCTCGCCGCGGTTCAGCTTCGACGAGGCATGCCTGCTGCTCTGACACGGTCTGGCTCCGGTCGGCGTGCCGGGGGTAGGGTCCTCGCATGCTGATCATGGGACTGGATGCGTCGCTGGCGCGCTGCTCCGCCGCCATTCTGGCCGGCGGCGTGGTGCGCGCGGAGGCATGCGAGGAGGGCGGTCGCGGCTACGCCACCGTTCTGCCTTCGATGGCGCGCGACGTGCTGCGCGCCGCCGGGCTGACGGCCACCTCGCTCGACGGCGTGGCGGTGACGGTCGGGCCGGGCAGTTTTACCGGGCTGCGCGCCGGGCTGGCGCTGGCGCACGGCATCGCGGTCGCCGTCGGGCGGCCGGTGCTGGGCGTTCGGGTCGCCGAGGCGCTGGCCGAGTCGCTGAGCGGAACGGGCACGCCGGAGCGTGGCGGACGGACATTGTGGGTGGCGATCGACAGCCGCCGCGGCCGGGTGTTCCTGCAGCGCGGCGAGGCCGCGCTCGAATCCGCCGCCCTGGACGCGCTGCCGCATCCAGACGGCCCGGTCGCGGTGGCCGGCGACGCCGCCATTGAGGTTGCGGACCGGCTGACCGCGCGTGGCGCGGACGTCGTGCTGACCGATGCCCGCCTGCCGCTGGCCCGCCATGTCGCCGCAGTCGGCGCGCGCCGGTTGGCGGGCGGGCTGGCGCCGCTGCCGGCGCAACCACTCTATGTCGATCCGCCCGAGGCGCGTCTTCCCGCCGGCGGCCTGCGCCCGCCGCCGGATGCGGGTTGAGCGGAGTATTCCTGAGATGGCACCCCTGATTGTTGCCGGCATCGCGCATGCCGGCGTGATGCAAGCGGTACACGCCGCCGCCATGCCGGATGGCGAGGCATGGAGCGAAGCGGCGATCGCCGAACAGCTTGTCCTGCCCGGCAATTTCGGCCTGATCGACCCGGCAGGCGGCATGGTGCTGGCACGGGTGGCCGCCGACGAGGCGGAAATCCTGGCGCTGGCGGTGGACCCGCCGGCACGCCGGCACGGCAGCGGGGCGGCGCTGCTGGCCGCCGCCGAGGCCTGCGCGGCGGCGGCCGGGGCGCGGACGATGTATCTGGAGGTGGCGGCGCCGAACCAGCCGGCGCGCGCGCTGTATGCCCGCGCCGGCTACGGCCTGGCCGGGCGGCGGCGTGCCTATTACCGCGACGGCAGTGACGCGCTGCTGCTGCGCAAGCCGCTCAGCTCCGCCGCAGCAGCAGACGGGTGACGCCGTCCGCGCCGTCGTCCTGCGACAGCACCTGGTGGCCCTGGGCGGCGGCGGTGCGCGGCACATTCAGTCGCGGCTCCGCACCGCGCAGCAGCACGAGCAGCGTCTGGCCAGGAGCGAGCCGGTCGAGCGCAAGGCGGGTCCGGACGAAAGTCATCGGACAGACCTCGCGGGTGATGTCCAGGGTCTGTGCCGGCACGGGTGTGGCGGGGCTCGTCTTGGGCATGATTGGACTGTTGTTAAGCGCCAAAATATCCGTTGCGAAACGGGGAAAGCCGATTTTATATACGCGTGTATATCGGGCAAGTCGAATATGATGGAAGGGATTAGGATGGCGGACGAGGGGCCGGGCGACAATGAGCTGGGTGCGGACGTGCTGGGATTGACCGCGCAGATCGTGTCCGCGCATGTTTCGAATAATCCGGTGGCGCCGGATTCGCTCCCTGCGTTGATCCAGGACGTGTATCGCATCCTGTCGGGCGTCGGCCGCGAACCGGTCCAGGCGGAAAAGCCGCAGCCCGCCGTGCCGGTGAAAAAATCGGTATTTCCCGACCACATCATCTGCCTGGAAGACGGCAAGAAACTGAAGATGCTGAAGCGGCATCTGAAGACCGCCTATGACATGACGCCGGAGCAGTACCGTGAGCGCTGGGGCCTGCCAGCGGACTACCCGATGGTGGCACCGAACTATGCCAAGCATCGCTCCTCGCTGGCCAAGCAGATCGGCCTGGGCACCAAGCCGAACAGCAGGCGCTAGTGTTGCCATTCCACCGGATCGTGCGGTCGGGCCGAAACACGCGGGCTTTGATCTGCTGTCATGGCCACTCCGACTGCGCGGATGCAGGGGAGCGGATCGGACCGTCAGGCGGCGTTGCGCGCACCGGCGGATTTGCCCGGGCGTGGCTTCGCCTGATAGGGTGATTGCCCGGCGTTCCCTGGAAGGGGCGCCGTACCGGGTACGCGTTGCGATCCCGGGTATTGGACAGCCCACCCCCGATCGGCTACGCCGCCGTTATCGCCCCGCCATGACCGCGCGGCGCTTCGGCCAAGCAGCAGATCGCGTGGCGGATGCCGGTCGGGCGATCCTGCCCCCGGCTACTGGGGATCGGATGGAAAGCCGCATCGAACTCCTGTGCGTCGAACGGGGACTGAAGATGACCGGGCAGCGCCGCGTGATTGCACGCGTGTTGTCCGATGCCGGCGACCACCCCGATGTCGAGGAACTCTATCGCCGCGCCGCGGCGATGGACCCGCGCATCTCCATTGCCACCGTCTATCGCACCGTGCGCCTGTTCGAGGAGCGGGGCATCCTGGAGCGCCGCGACTTCGGCGGCGGCCGGGCCCGCTACGAGCCGACCGAACATGGCCACCACCACCACCTGATCGACATCGACTCCGGCCGCGTGATTGAGTTTTCCGATCCCGAGCACGAGCGTGTGCTCGCCGTCATCGCCGCGCGGCTCGGCTTCGATCTGGTATCGCACCGGCTGGAACTGTTCGGCCGGCGGCAGGATTCTGCGGGCCGCCCGGCGTCCCATGCGACCAGCGAGCCGTCCGCACCGCCCGTCGACACCGCCAGCCCAGGGCTGACCCGATGACCGCGCCACAGGCAGACACAACCAACGCGCCGCGTGCCGACATGGCAGATGCGGAGCGCGGCTTCGGCGAGTTGCGCGGCGGCAAGCTCGGCGTGCGGGTTGCCACCACGCCGGACGAGATCGATGCCGCGCTGGCCCTGCGCTACCGGGTGTTCTACGACGAGCGCGGCGCGGTGCCCGACGCCGCTACCGCCGCTTCCCGTCGCGATCGCGACGTGTTCGACGCGGTGGCCGACCATCTGCTGGTGGTGGACCACGCGATCGGCCCCGGCCCGGAAGGCGTGGTCGCAACCTACCGGCTGATCCGCGCCCCGGCCGCCACCAAGCTGGGCCGGTTCTACTCGGCGGATGAGTACGACATCTCGCCGGTGATCGACTTTCCCGGCCAGGTGATGGAACTCGGCCGTTCCTGCGTCCATCCGGACTACCGCAACCGGACCGCCATGCAGTTGCTGTGGCGCGGCATCGCCGCCTATGTGGCGATGCACCGCATCGACCTGATGTTCGGCTGTGCCAGCCTGCCCGGCACCGACCCCGATGCGCTGGCCACCGAGCTGACCTATTTGTACGCGCATCACCTCGCCCCGGCCGAGGTGCGCCCGCGCGCGCTGCCGCATCGCTACGTGGAGATGCGCAGGCTGGACCCGGCGTCGCTCGACCCAAGGCGGGCGCTCGCCAAGTTGCCGCCGCTGGTCAAAGGCTATCTGCGCCTGGGCGGCTTCGTCGGCGACGGGGCGGTGATCGACGCCCAGTTCAACACGATCGACGTTGCCGTGGTGGTCAAGACCGAACTGGTCACCGAAAAATACCTACGCCACTACGAACGCCAAGCCCGCGACGCCGCCGATTAGCCCCTTCAGGAATGGGTTCCAAGGGCCTCTCGGCCGTCGCGCGAAAGCGCGCTGCGCGCGGGGGCGGGGCCAGGGCAGAGCCCTGGCCTGACTTTTTTTGTTACTGTATTATGAATTTCCCCGCCGAAGCCGCCGCGATCACCCACACAGCCCCGCCCACCTCGCCCGGCCGCCCGGCCAGCGTTTTCACCAGCGCATGCACGATAAAGCCGATGCCGATGCCGGCGGCGATGGAGAAGGTGAAGGGCATGGCGATGGCGGTGACCATGGCCGGCAGGTAGTCGGTCATGTCATCCCAGTTCACGTCGCGCAGGGCGCGGGCCATGAGGCAAGCGACGAACACCAGGGCCGGGGCGGTGGCGAAACCGGGGATGGCGGCAGCGAGCGGGGCGAAGAACAGGGTGGCGAGGAACAGCGCGCCGGTGACGACCGCGGTAAGCCCGGTGCGTCCGCCGGCCTGAATGCCGGCGGCGCTCTCGATATAGCTGGTGACGGTGGAGGTGCCGAGCACCGCGCCCAGGATGGCGCCGCCGGAATCGGCGGTGAGGGCCTGTTGCAGCCGCGGCACCGTACCGTCCGGGCGCATCAGGCCGGCGCGGTGGGTGGTGGCGATCAGGGTGCCGGCGTTGTCCAGCACATCCACCAGGAAGAAGGTCAGCACGATACTGACGAGGCCGAGGCTGAGCGCGCCGCTGATGTCCATCTGCAGCAGGGTAGGCGCGAGCGAGGGCGGGGCGGCGACGATGCCGCTGAAGCTGGTCAGGCCGAGCGGAATGCCGGCGGTGGCGGTGGCGAGAATGCCGATCAGCACGGCGGCGGAGATGCCGCGCGCAGCGAGGGCCGCCATGATGATGAAGCCGCCGCAGGCCAGCAGCGTGGGCGGATTGCCGAAATTGCCCAGGGTGACCAGGGTGGCGGGGTGGGCGACGACGACGCCCATACCTTCCAGGCCGATGAGGGCCAGGAAAAACCCGATGCCGGCGCCGATGCCGAGCTTCAATGAGAGCGGGATGCTGTTGATCAGCCATTCCCGCAGGCGCAGCAGCGACACCGCCAGGAACAGCAGACCCGACAGGAAGACCGCGCCGAGCGCCACCTGCCAGGGGATATGCAGCCCGCCGACCACGGCGAAGGCGAAATAGGCGTTCAGTCCCATGCCGGGGGCCAGCGCCAGCGGGTAGTTCGCGTACAGCCCCATGGCGATGGTGGCGATGCCGGCGCCGAGGCAGGTGGCGACGAACACGGCGCCATGGTCCATGCCGGTGCTGGACAGGATGCCGGGGTTGACCACCACGATATAGACCATGGCGAGCCAGGTGGTGATGCCGGCGAGGATTTCGGTCCGGACCGTGGTGCCGGCCTCACGCAGGCCGAAGGAGAAAGCCATCGGGATCTCCGGTGTCAGGCGGGGGACGCACACGCGTGGGTCCCGTACTTGCCCTGACGGAATGATCCGCCGAAGCCCCAGTTGGCGCAAGATGGGCGACATCATTCCCCGCCGCACTCTGCTGACGAGCGGGCAGGTGCATGCGCGCAGTGGCCGGCCGGGGGACAGCCCGGCCCGGCTGGTGCCGTCAGCCCTGGGTGGTGGTGACCGGCGTGGCGGCCGGCTTGTGGTGCTTGTGCGACGCCTGAACGCCGCCGTGCTTGGACTTATGCTTCCGGTGGGGGACGGAAGCGGTGGCGGCATTCGCCTGCGGTGTCATGAGCGCCGCGGCCGGCAGAGCCAGGCCGAAGGACGCCAGGAGGTGTCTGCGGGAGAGGATCACGGCGCGCTCCACGGAAAACGGAGGTTCAGGAATAAGGCGAACAACGCATGGTAGTCGCCTGATATAATTATGAACGAACGCTTAAATTACCGCAAGCGAAATCGTTTACAACAGGCCGAGTTCCTGCAGTTCGCGGCGGAGCGCGTCCGGCAGCTTGTCCAGGCCACGCACAATGTCGCTGCCGGCGGCGAGGTCGGGCGGGGCGGCATCGGCGGCCAAGTAGCGCCAGCCCTGGAACGGCCGGGTCGGGCGCCCGGCCACCGGCACCAGCGCCGGGTCCAGATGGATGGCCGCACAGGCGGAGCCGTCCTCGTAGGCGGCTGCGGCGATGTCGGGAATGCGCTGGCGCACCACCATGGCACCGGCAATGACCCAGTACATCGAGCCACCATCCAGGATTTCCGCGGTGCGGCGGGGGAAGCTGCGGGTCAGGTGGCGAAGCGTTCGTTCGGCGGCGAGGCGGCCGGCCTGCACCTCGCGCAGATGCGCAATGTCGCGGATGCCGACCGCCAGCTTCATCATGTGGAGCATGCGGGTGGTGTGGCGGAGGACGCGGCGCGGGGCAAGCCGCGCTCGGTCCGGGCCGCGCCATGAAGCAAACGCAACCCCCCATTGATCGCAGGGCGGGTCCGACGCATTGTCGCCAGCCAGCGGGGCAACCCCGCCCAATCCGGGAGACGATATACAATGTTGCTATCGATCCTTGTCCGCAGCGTGTTCATGGCCGGCTCCATGCTTGCCGGCGCGCTGCTTGCCGCTGGTGCCGGGCATGCTCAGGGCAGCGGCTCAGCGACCCTCGATGCCATCAGGGCGCGCGGCCAGCTCGTCTGCGGCGTGGCCGGGAATGTGCCGGGCTTTGCGCTGCCCGACAGCCAGGGCGTGATGCGCGGGCTGGACGCGGATTCCTGCCGCAACATCGCCGCCGCCATCCTGGGCGATGCGAACAAGGTGAAGTTCGTGCCGTTGACCACCACCAACCGCTTCACCGCCCTGCAATCGGGCGAAGTGGACCTGCTGGTGCGCGACACGACCTGGACGCTGGGCCGCGAGGCCAATCTCGGCCTGCTGTTCGCCGGGGTAAACTACTATGACGGCACGGCTTTTCTGGTGAAGAAAGCGACCGGGGTGAAGTCGGTCAAGGAACTCGACGGCGCCACCATCTGCGTGCAGCCCGGCACCTCCACCGAGCTGGCGATTGACGACTATTTCCGGGTCAACGGCCTGAAATTCACCCCGATCCTGATCCAGGACCTGTCGGAGATCCAGGGCGCCTTCCTGTCCGGCCGCTGTGACGCCTACTCGACCGACGGGTCGCAGCTGGCGACGTTCCGCGCCACCCAGCCGAGCAAGAACGACCTGGTGCTGCTGCCGGAGACGATCAGCAAGGAGCCGCTGGGCTACGTGGTGCGCAAGGGCGACGACAAATTCTTCGATCTGGTCCGCTGGACCTATTTCGCCACGCTGATTGCCGAGGAAAACGGCATCACCAGCAAGAACATCGACAGCTTCGCCGCCACCAAGGTGCCGGAGCTGCGCCGGCTGCTCGGGCTGGAAGGCGACATGGGCAAGGCGCTCGGGGTGGACAACAAGTTCGCCTACAACGTGGTCAAGCAGGTCGGCAATTTCGGCGAGACCTGGGACCGGAATATCACCGTGATCGGCGTGCCGCGCGGCATCAATGCGCTGTGGAACAAGGGCGGGTTGCAATACGCGCCGCCGATGCGCTGAGATTTCATCCGATATCATTATGGCGCAACGGGCCGTTCTCCAGCGGGGAACGGCCCGTTTGTTTTCCGGGTGGCGGGATTGCTATGCGCCGCCGGGATGTGCAGGATGACGGTTCCTGGCCCGCGGGATACGCACCCCTGACGGCCCGGTTATTGCTTGCCTTTTGCCGCCGCGAGACCATTTCCGATCCTCTGAACCGCGAGGGCCGCCGCCGATCATGTCCGGAACCATCGCCGATCCGCGCCTGTCCGGCCGCGTCGCCCCGAAGCGGCGACTCCGCCTGTCCTGGTCGGACCCGCTGCTGCGCAACATTGTCTGGCAGGTGCTGATCATCGGCGCCCTGGCCGCGGTGATCTGGTACCTGGTCGGCAACACCACGCGCAACCTGGAAGCCCGCCACATCGCCACCGGCTTCGGCTTCCTGTCCCATAACGCCGGCATCCCGATCGGCGAGCACCTGATCCCGTTCGACCCTTCCTTTAACACCTACGGCCGCGCCCTGATCGTCGGCGTGCTGAACACGCTGAAGGTGGCGGTGGTCGGGGTGGTGCTGGCCACCATCCTGGGCACCCTGATCGGCATTGGCCGGTTGTCGCGCAACTGGCTGGTGGCGCGGCTCTCGGCGGTTTACGTCGAGGGGCTGCGCGACCTGCCGGTGCTGCTGCAATTGCTGTTCTGGTACGGGCTGCTGCAGACCCTGCCGGGGCCGCGACAATCCTGGCGGCTGGGCGATGCCGTGTTCCTGTCCAACCGCGGCATCAAGGTGCCGCTGCTCGACTGGCAGGACGCGCATTGGTGGACCCTGGCCGCCTTCCTGCTCGGGGTGCTCGGCACGCTGGCCTGGGCGCGGCTGGCGACACGGCGGCAGGAGGCCACCGGCATCCGTCCGCCGGTCTGGCCGGCGGCGCTCGGCCTGCTGGTCGGTTTTCCGGCGCTCGCCTGGGCCGCCCTCGGCGCCCCGTTCACGCTCGACTATCCGGTGCTGCACGGCTTCAACTTCCAGGGCGGCGGCACGATCAGCCCGGAATACGGCGCGCTGCTGATCGGGCTGGTGACCTACACCGCCGCCTACATCGCCGAGATCGTGCGCTCCGGCATCCAGGCCGTGCCGAACGGGCAGATCGAAGCGGCCGCGGCACTCGGCCTGCGCCCCGGCGCCGCGCTGCGCCTGGTGGTGCTGCCGCAGGCGCTGCGCGTGATCATTCCGCCGATGACCAGCCAATACTTGAACCTGACCAAGAATTCCTCGCTGGCGGTGGCGGTCGGCTATCAGGACGTGGTGTCGATCGCTAGCACCACGCTGAACCAGACCGGCCAGGCGATCGAGGGCATCGCCCTGATCATGGCGGTTTACCTGACCATCAGCCTGTCGATCAGCCTGTTCATGAACTGGTACAACGCGCATATCGCGCTGGTGGAGCGCTGACATGAGCCAGTCCGCCGCCGCCGCAATCGTCGCCGCCGCGCCCAGCCGCGACCGTCCGCCCGCCGGTGTTGTCGGCCCGGTCGCGTGGCTGCGCGCCAACCTGTTCAACTCCTGGTGGTCCACCGCGGTCACGCTGCTGCTGGGCTACCTGATCATCCGCTGGGGGCTGAGCTTCATCGCCTGGGCCGTCCTGAACGCGACATGGTCGGTGCCGGTCAACGAACTCGGCCAGCCGGACGCCACCATCTGCCGCACCGCCAGCCCCGCCGGCGCCTGCTGGGCGGTGCTCGGCGACAAGTGGCGGTTCATCCTGTTCGGCAGCTTCCCCTACGAGCAGCAATGGCGGCCGGCGCTGTGCGTTCTGCTGTTCATCGGGCTGTATGTGGTTTCCGGCATGCGGCGGTTCTGGCGGCGCGAATTGCTGCTGATCTGGGTGGCGGCGCTGACCGCCATCGGGGTGCTGATGTGGGGCGGCGTGCTGGGCCTGGACTACGTGCCGCAGGACCAGTGGGGCGGGCTGCCGATTACGCTCATTCTCGCCACCTTCGGCCTCGCATTCGCGTTTCCGCTCTCCGTGCTGGTGGCGCTGGGCCGGCGCTCGACCAACCTGCCGGCGGTGAAGGTTATTTGCGTGCTCTATGTGGAGCTGATCCGCGGCGTGCCGCTGATCAGCCTGCTGTTCATGGCCAGCGTGATGTTCCCGCTGTTCATGCCGGTCGGCATGAACCCGGACAAGCTGCTGCGCGCGCAGATCGCCTTCATCCTGTTCGCCGCCGCCTATCTGGCCGAAGTGGTGCGCGGCGGGCTGCAGGCGTTGCCGAAAGGCCAGTACGAGGCGGCCGATGCGCTCGGGCTGTCCTATTGGCAGAAGACCGGGCTGATCATCCTGCCGCAGGCGCTGCGGCTGGTGATTCCGCCGCTGGTGAACACCTTCATCGGCTTCTTCAAGGATACCTCGCTGGTGCTGATCATCGGCATCTTCGATCTGCTGACCACCGGCCGGATCGCCTCGTCCGAGCCGGCCTGGCAGGGCTTCGCCAACGAGATCTATCTCATGCTCGGGGTGATCTATTTCGTCTTCTGTTTCGCCATGTCCAAGTACAGCCGCGGGCTGGAACGCGAGTTCAGCCGTGCCCGCAACCGCTGAGAGGAAATCCCCCGCATGAGCCAGGCCGCCACCTTGAGCCAGGACGCCCCCGCTATCGTGCTCGACCGCGTCAACAAGTGGTACGGCAGCATGCATGTGCTGCGCGACGTGTCGCTGACGGTGGAAGCGCGCGAGCGCGTGGTGGTGTGCGGCCCGTCGGGCTCGGGCAAGTCCACCATGATCCGCTGCATCAACCGGCTGGAGACCCATCAGGAAGGCCGGATCGTCGTGGACGGCACCGAGCTGACCGACGATCTGCGCGCGCTGGACACCATCCGGCGCGAGGTCGGCATGGTGTTTCAGTCGTTCAACCTGTTCCCGCATCTGACCGTGCTGGAGAACTGCACGCTGGCGCCGATCTGGGTGCGCAAGACGCCCAAGGCGGAAGCCGAGGACCAGGCGATGGACTATCTGCGGCGGGTGAAGATTCCCGAGCAGGCGAAGAAATACCCGGGCCAGCTTTCCGGCGGGCAGCAGCAGCGGGTGGCGATTGCGCGGGCGCTGTGCATGAAGCCGAAGATCATGCTGTTCGACGAACCCACCTCCGCGCTCGATCCCGAGATGATCAAGGAGGTGCTGGACACCATGATCGAGCTGGCGGAGTCGGGCATGACGATGGTGTGCGTGACGCACGAGATGGGGTTCGCGCGGCGGGTGGCGGACCGGGTGGTGTTCATGGATCGCGGTGAGATCGTCGAGAGCAATTCGCCGCATGAGATGTTTGAGAATCCGCAGACGGACCGGCTGAAGCTGTTCCTGTCGCAGATCCTTCGGGGGCACTAAAAAAGCGAAGCCAGCGGGCAGAGCCCCCTGGCCTCGCTTTTTCGTCAAGGCACTCCAAACGAATAGGTTCGAAGGGCTCCGCCCTTAGCGGGGTCCAGGGGCAGCGCCCCTGGCCTTGCTTCCTTACAGGATCGACCGGAACAGGTAGTAAAGCGACCCGGAGATCATGATTGCCGCCGGCAGCGTCAGCACCCAGGCCATGGCCAGGCTGCGAATCGTGCTCCATTGCAGGCCCGAGCCGTTGGCCGCCATGGTGCCGGCGACACCCGAGGACAGCACGTGCGTGGTGGAAACCGGCAGGCCATAGATGTCGGCCGCCATGATGGTCCCGGCGGCGATCATTTCCGCGGCGGCACCCTGGCCGTAGGTCAGGTGCGCCTTGCCGATCTTTTCGCCCACCGTCACCACGATGCGCTTCCAGCCGACCATGGTGCCGAGGCCGAGGGCGATTGCCACCGACACCTTCACCCAGAACGGAATGTAGCGGGTGCCGTGGTCAAGCTCGGACTTGAAGTTCGCGAACACCTTCTTCTCGTCGTCGCTGTAGAGGTCCTTGGGCATGAGCCGCACCGCCTCGCTGGCGATGTACATCTCGTTGCGGACGTTCTGCACCGCGGCGGCGGGAACCTTGTTGATCGCGCCATAGCCGCCGACCTGCGCGGCAATGTCGCGCGCCAGATTGGCGATGCCGAGATCGGTCGCCGGGTCGGAGAAATCGCGGGTGCGGACGGCGTTCTCGACCGCCCGGCGGGCTGCCTCCGGGGTCTCGTTGCCAACGGCGCCGTGGCGCTGCAGCACGTTGCTGGTCTGCTCCATCGCCGCCACGAAGGTCGCGATGTTGGGGGTCGGGGTGGCGCGGTTCAGGGCGTAGGCGGTCGGCATCGCACCGATCAGGATGAGCATGATCAGGCCCATGCCCTTCTGCCCGTCATTCGAGCCGTGCGCGAAGGAGACGCTGCCGCAGGTCAGGATCAGCAGGCCGCGAATGTAGATCGGCGGCGGCTTGCTGGTGTCTGGCGCCGTATAGAGCGATGGCTTGCGCACCACGAACTTCATCGCCAGCAGCAGCAGGGCGGAGCCGACGAAGCCGACCAGCGGGCTGAACAGCAGGGCGCGGAACACGCCGATCGCCTGGTTCCAGTCCACCCCCGAGGTGACGGTGCCGGCGGGGCTCATGATCTGGTTGGCGAGGCCCACGCCGATGATCGAGCCGATCAGGGTGTGCGAGGAACTGTTGGGGATGCCGAGCGCCCAGGTGCCCAGGTTCCAGATGATGGCGGCGATCAGCAGGGCGAAGATCATGGCGAAGCCGGCATTGCTGCCGACCTGCAGGATCAACTCGACCGGCAGCAGGCTGATGATGGCGAAGGCGACCGCGCCGGAGGACGTGACCACGCCGAGCAGGTTAAGGCAGCCGGAATACACCACCGCCAGGTTGGCCGGCATGGCGTGCGTGTAGATGACGGTGGCGACCGCGTTGGCGGTGTCGTGGAAGCCGTTCACGAACTCGAAGCCGAGCGCGATCAGCAGCGACAGGCCGAGCAGCACGAAGGCACCGATGGCCAGCGGCGGCGTGCCGGCTTCAGCGATATTCGTGTTCAGCCCGTACGCCATGTAGGCCACGCCGGCGATCAGCAGTCCAATGAACATGACGGCGCCGGCAAGCGGCGCCTTATGGTCGAGCTGCGGTCGTGCGACCGGACCCGAGCCGGTAGCAACGGCGACTTCCGACATATGATCTCCCCTGATTACCTGCGAATGGCTAGCACCTATAGGGGCGCGCAAGCCAGGGGTCCGTGACTAAACCGTGAAACCCGCTATCCCCGCCAGGGCATCGGCAATGCCCGGTGCAGCTGCCAGGATCGGGTTGCCGGAAACCGGGCCGTCACCCTCGAGGAAAGGTGAGACATGCGCCCCGGCCTCGGCAAGGATGGAAAGGCTCGCCGCCACGTCCCACACGTTGATGTGCATCTCGACGTAGGCATCGATCCGGCCCGCGGCGACGTCAGCGAGGCCCATGGCGCCGGAGCCGCCGCCGCGCGCCGCCGCCCCGGCGTTCATCACATCGGCCACGAGCTTCCAGTAGCTTGCATTCGGAACCCGCGGCGACCAGCCGACCTCGACGATGGCGCGGTGCAGGTCGGTGGTGGCGGCGGCGCGGATCGGCGCACCATTGAGGGTGGCGCCGCCGCCCAGGCGGGCGGCGAAGGTCTCGCGCAGGGCAGGGGCCACCAGCACGCCGAGCAGGGCGGTGCGGTCCTCGATCAGCCCGAGCGAGACGCACCAGCGGTCGCCGCCGCGGGCGAAGTTGGAGGTGCCGTCGATCGGGTCGAGCACCCAGCGCAGCTGGCCGGCGCGGCCGTTGCCGGTTTCCTCGCCCTGGAACCCATCGTCCGGAAACGCCTCCGCCAGCGCCCGGGCCACGAAGTCCTCCACCGCGCCGTCGGCTTCGGTGAGCCAGTTCTGCGCGCTTTTCAGCGTGGCGGCGGTGGCCGCCCCCGGTGGCGGGCGCAGGCCGAGCGCGAGGGCGCCGGCCTGTTCGGCGATGCGGATACCTGTTGCCAGCCGCCGTTCGAGTGCCATGATCGGATTCCTGCGCGCATGTAAGGTGTGCACGAAGTGCCTCTGGAGCCGCGGGCAAGGCAACCAGATAGCGCCGCACGCGCGGGCCGGGACGTGGCATTTTCAAGAATCACGGTGGCCTTGCCCCGCCCCGCTCCGGCGTGCTTGGTGCTGCGCTCTCATGGGGCACGAACGAATATGCAGGTGATCGGGCTGACCGGCGGGATCGGCATGGGCAAGTCCACCGCCGCCGCCGCCTTCCGCCGCGCGCACATTCCGGTGTTCGATGCCGACGCCGCGGTGCACGCCCTGCAGGCGCCGGGCGGCCCGGCGCTGCGCCCCATCGCGGCGGCGTTCCCCGGCACGGTCCGCACCGACGCGCAAGGCCGCCGCGTGCTGGACCGCCCCGCCCTGCGCGCCCGCGTGCTGACCGACCCGCCCGCGCTCAAGCGGCTGGAATCAATCGTCCACCCCATGGTGCACACCGCGGAAGAAAAATTCCTGGCCCTGGCCCGCCGGTCCGGGGCGCGCATCGCCGTGCTCGACATCCCGCTGCTGCTGGAAACCCGCGGCGACCGACGGGTGGATTTTGTCGTCGTGGTCTCCGCGCCGCGCGCGGTGCAGATCGCGCGGGTGTGTCGGCGCCGGCAACTGGACAGCGCCCAGATCAAGGCCGTGCTGGCCCGACAGATGCCCGACGCCGAGAAACGCCGCCGCGCAGACCTGGTGGTGCGCACCGGCCTGTCGCGCCATCATGCGCTGCGGGCCATCCATCGCCTCATCCAGGACCTGCGATCATGATCCGCTCCGTGCTGTTCGACACCGAGACCACCGGCCTCGACCCGATGGCAGGCGACCGCGTCATCGAGGTCGCTGCCCTGGAACTGGTCAACGACCTGCCCACCGGCCGGCATTTCCATGCCCTCGTGCATCCGCAGCGCGACATCCCCGAGGAGGTGATCCGCGTGCACGGCATCACCCTGGCCAAGCTGGAAGGCAAGCCGCTGTTCGGCGAAATCGCCGACGAGCTGCTGGAATTCTTCGGCGACGGCCGCCTGGTGGCGCACAACGCGCCGTTCGATTTCGGCTTCCTCAACGCCGAGTTCTCCCGCGTCGGCCATCCGCCGCTGGACGCCGCGCGGATGGTCGACACGCTGGTGCTGGCCAAGAAGAAATTCCCGGGGATGCCGAACAACCTCGACGCGCTGTGCCGCCGCTTCGGCATCGATCTGTCCGAGCGCACTACCCACAACGCCCTGCTGGACTGCCGGCTGCTGGCCGAGGTGTACGTTGAACTCACCGGCGGCCGGCAACGCGGCCTGTCGCTGGCTGACTCCGGACAGTGCAGCATGCCGGTCGCCAGCTACGAAGCGGTCGGTCCCCGCACGCCACGCCCGATCACGCCGACCGAAGCGGAACTGGCGGCACACACGGCGTTCGTGGCGCGGCTGAAGGAGGCGGTCTGGGGGATGATGTGAAGGAAGGCCAGGGCTCTGCCCTGGACCCGCCAAGGGCCGAGAGGCCCTTGGAACCCATTCGTTTAGAGGGTTTTGGGAAGAGGGGGGTGAGGAGGGGCCGCAGCATCTCCTCACCCCCCTCTTCCCAAAACCCTTAAGTGATGGGGTCCAGGGGCC
>CAIXDS010000134.1 GCA_903918195.1 uncultured Acetobacteraceae bacterium
AAGTCGATCTGCGGGTGTTGCCGGTGATCTTCCGCTTTCAGAAGCAGGACATCCCCGTGTACCCGGGCCAGCTGGTGGATGTTTACATCGGTAACAAGTAACGGTGGCCCGACCCATCCCAGCGCGCGCCGCCACGATGAGCCCACTACCATCAACTTTCCTGCGAAGCGCCGGCTTCGCCGGCCTCCTCGGGTCACTCGGCGCCTGCGCGGTCGGACCTGATTTTGTCCGCCCCGCCGCCCCGGTCGCGGACCGTTATACCGTGGCGCCGTTGCCGGCGACGACACCGGCGGCGGATGGCCGGACCCAGTCGCTGGTGCCGAACGGGACCAGCATGGCTGAATGGTGGCGCCTGTTCGAGTCACCGCCGCTGGACGCCGTGGTGCGGCAGGCCTTGGCTAACAGTCCGACCCTGCAGGCGGCGGAGGCCAGCCTGCGCCAGAGCCAGGATAATCTCCGCGCGGGTTATGGACTATTTTATCCCCACGCGACGGCGGACCTGGGTGTAAGCCGGGAACGCAGCGCGCCGTCGCAGCAGGGCCTGGCGACGCGAAGCACGGTCTTCAATCTGGTGACCCTGAGCGGCACCGTGAGCTATGCCCTCGACGTCTTCGGCGGTGAGCGCCAGGCGGTGGAGGGTCTGCGGGCGCAGACCGACTATCAGCGTTACGCCATGCTGGCGGCCTACCTCACGTTGTCCGCCAATGTCGTGAACACGTGCATCGCGCGCGCCGCCTACGCGGCCGAGATCCGTGCGACCGAACAGCTGATCGGCCTGGAACAGGAGCAGTTGCGGCTGACAGAGGTGCAGGTCCGCGCTGGCACCGCGCCGTATGCGAACCTCCTGAGCATTCGCAGCCTGCTGTCCGCCAACCAGGCCGCCCTGGCCCCGCTGCGCCAGAGAGTCGGCCAGGCCGAGGACCTGCTGGCCACGCTGGAAGGCGTGGTGCCGGCGCAGGCGATCCTGCCTGAGCTTGAGCTGACCGCACTGGCGCTGCCGGCCCGGTTGCCGGTGAGCCTGCCCTCCGACCTGGTACGCCAGCGTCCCGACATCCTGGCCGCCGAGGCCCAGTGGCATGCCGCCAACGCGAACATCGGCGTCGCCACCGCCGCGATGTTCCCGAGTTTCAACCTGACCGGCACCTCTGGTGCCGCCGCTCCCAACCTCGGCCGGCTTTCCGCGGCCGACAGCCGGTTCTGGAGCATCGGTCCGTCGGCCTCGATTCCCCTGTTTCAAGGCGGCACCCTGTGGTTCGGCCGGAAGGCGGCCATCGAGGCCGGGCGGGAAGCGGAGGCCAATTACCGCCAGACCGTGCTGGGGGCGTTTGCGCAGGTCGCGGATTCGTTGCAGGCGCTGGTGCACGATGCGGAGGCGCTCCAGGCGCAAACCGAAGCCTGGCACACCGCCGGCGAGGCCCTCGGCTTGCTGCAGGTCAATTATCGCGCGGGCCTCGTCGCCTACCCGGATGTGCTGGTCGCCGATGTCCAATTCCACGAGGCGACCATCGCCTATCTGCAGGCGGTCGCACAACGCCACCAGGACACCGTCGCGTTGTTCGTGGCGCTGGGTGGGGGCTGGTGGAACCAGCCGTTGTTGCCGAACGAAGGCGGGGCACGATGAAATACAGCGGCATCCTGCGGATCGGCTTCAAGCTGCTGGTGAATGACCGCGGCAAGTTCTCCGCGCTCCTGATCGGGATCACGTTCGCCGTGTTCCTGATGATGGAAATGACCGCGATGTTCGCCGGGATCATGAACCGCGCCTATTCGACCGTCACCAATATCGGCGCGGAAATGTGGGTCATGGACCCGGCCGTCAACACGGCCACCAATGCGATCCCGCTGCCGGATTACCTGCTGGACGCGGTGCGCAGCATCGACGGGGTCCACGATGCCGTGCCGCTCTTCATGGGCGGCGCCCTGGTCAAACTCGAGGACGGCACCTATCAGGCGGTCAACGTCGTCGGCTTGGATGACAGCAGCCTGTTTGGCCGGCCCGCCCTCGAGCAGGGCAACATCCAGGACATCTACAACGACAACACCTTCTTCGCCGTTGACGACGCCGAGTTCTCGAAGCTTGAGAACCCGAAGGTCGGCACGACCTTCGAACTCAATGACCATCGGGGAACGATCGTCGGGATCGCCCGGGTCGCGGCCAATGGCCTGAATGGTGTGCCGACGCTCTACACGACTTACAACCGGGCCATCGCCTACATCCCATCG
>CAIXDS010000135.1 GCA_903918195.1 uncultured Acetobacteraceae bacterium
AACAGCCGCGCATACTGCTTGATCAGCGCGTTCTTCGGCTTGGTCAGGATTTCGGTCAGCGCCGATTCGTCGAGGTCGTCCAGCGTAGCCACCACCGGCAGGCGGCCGATGAACTCAGGGATCAGGCCGAAGCGCAGCAGATCCTCGGGTTCCACCTCGCGCAGGATGGCGCCGGTGCGGCGTTCGTCCTGGCTGCGCACCTCGGCGCCGAAGCCGATCCCGGCCCCCTTGCCGCGGGCGGCGATGATCTTCTCCAGCCCGGCGAAGGCGCCGCCGCAGATGAACAGGATGTTGGTGGTGTCGACCTGCAGGAATTCCTGCTGCGGGTGCTTGCGCCCGCCCTGCGGCGGCACCGAGGCGACCGTGCCCTCCATGATCTTCAGCAGCGCCTGCTGCACGCCTTCGCCGCTGACGTCGCGGGTGATCGAGGGATTGTCGGATTTGCGGCTGATCTTATCGACCTCGTCGATATAGACGATGCCGCGCTGCGCCCGCTCGACGTTGTAGTCGGCCGATTGCAGCAGCTTGAGGATGATGTTCTCGACATCCTCGCCGACATAGCCGGCCTCGGTCAGCGTGGTCGCATCCGCCATGGTAAACGGCACATCCAGGATGCGCGCCAGTGTCTGCGCCAGCAGCGTCTTACCCGAGCCGGTCGGCCCGAGCAGCAGGATGTTCGACTTGGCGATCTCGACGTCGTTGTTCTTGGCACCGTGCGCCAGCCGCTTGTAGTGGTTGTGCACGGCCACGCTCAGCACTTTCTTGGCGTGCGACTGGCCGATGACGTAGTCGTCGAGGACCTTGCAGATCTCCTTGGGAGTCGGCACCCCATCGCGCGACTTAACCAGATGCGTCTTGTGCTCCTCACGGATGATGTCCATGCAGAGTTCGACGCACTCATCGCAGATGAAGACGGTCGGCCCGGCGATAAGCTTGCGCACCTCGTGCTGCGATTTGCCGCAGAACGAGCAGTAGAGGGTGTTCTTCGAGTCGGGCGACTTGCTCATGAGCACTCCTGCCCCGGACCGCCGGGGAAGCACGCCTGCCAATCTAGTCCCCGCCGGAGGACGGGGACAAGGTGCAGCCAGATCAGCAGGGCCGCGGCCGCCGGCGACGGGCAACGCGGGTCGGCGTTTACGTTATGAAAGTCTCTTATGCAAGGCCACGGGAATGCAAGCTGCGGGCCATAACCCGGCATAAGCCGGAAAAAGATGTTAGGTCACTGCGGCCCCGCTGCAACCACGCGCATGTGAGGGTTGTGCATACGCTGGGGCAAAGGTGGCGCGAACGGGGCCACGGGGAACCCGGATCAGGGCTTGTCAGACTCGGATGGCAGCGGCCGGTTCTCGACCACCTGGTCAACCAGGCCGAAATCACGGGCTTCCTCGGCCGAGAGGTAGCTGTCGCGCTCCAGCTTGCGCTCGATCGCCTCGATCGGCTGGCCGGTATGGCGGACATAGATCTCGTTCAGCCGCTTGCGCAGGGTGAGGATCTCGCGCGCCTGGATCTCGATGTCGGTGGCCTGGCCCTGGGCGCCGCCGGAGGGCTGGTGCACCATGATGCGCGAATTGGGCAGGGCGTAGCGTTTGTCCTTTGCCCCGGCGGTGAGCAGAAGGCTGCCCATGGAAGCGGCCTGGCCGATGCAAACCGTGCTGACCGGGCTGCGGATGTACTGCATGGTGTCGTAGATCGCCAGCCCCGCGGACACCACGCCGCCGGGGCTGTTGATGTAGAACGAGATGTCCTTGGTCGGATTCTCGCTCTCCAGGTACAGCAACTGCGCGCAGATCAGGCTGCTCACCTGGTCGAACACCGCGCCGGTGAGGAAAATGATGCGCTGCTTCAGCAGCAGTGAGTAGATGTCGTAGGCACGCTCGCCCCGGGCGGTCTGCTCGACCACCATCGGGACCAGGGTGTTGTTATAGACCTCGACGGGATCCCGATCTCGTATCATGTCCGACCTTCCATGGCGTCGCCAGGCCCCGGTGCGGGGCCGCCCGTCCTGTGCTGGCCGGCGTCTGTGCCGACCGCACCGGCGCGAACCAGCGTCTCATCGAGTCGTTAAATAGGGGTCCGCGCCGCCGCTGCAAAGCGCACAGCGTGCGCTGATCAGGCTTGCCCGGCCGATTGTCAGGCTGCGGCCGGGTCAGACGACACTTCCTGCAGCGCCGGGGCGGCGTCGGGCTCGCGGGTCAGCTCCTCGGCGGTCACCGTGCGGTCGGTCACGCGGGCCAGCTCCAGCACGAAGTCCACCACCTTCTCCTCCAGAATCGGCCCGCGCAGGCGGTCGACGGCCTGCGGGTTCTTGCGGAAGAACTCGATGACCTGCTGTTCCTGGCCGGCGTAGCGCGACGCCTCGGCCCGCATGGCACGGGCCAGCTCGTCCTGCGCCACGGTGATGCCATTGGCGCGGGCAATCTCGGCCAGCAGCAGCCCGAGTCGCACCCGCCGCTCGGCGATGGCGCGGTACTCCGCCTTCAGCGTCTCATCGTCCTTGCCGGCGTCGTCCTCGTCCACCTTGCCCTGCTTGCGCTCGGCCTCCAGGCGCTGCCAGATCTGGGCAAACTCGCTCTCCAGCAGGGCCTGCGGCACCGCGAACGTGGTCACACCGGCCAGCGCGTCCAGCAACTCGCGCTTGGTGCGCAGCCGGGCGAGCTGGTCGAGCTCGTTCTGGAAGCGGCGCTTCACCGCGGATGTTAGGTCGTCCAGCCCCTCGAAGCCGATCTTCTTCGCCAGCTCGTCGTCGGCCGCCGGCACCACCGCCCGCTTCAGCTGCTTGGCCGTGATGTCGAAGGTAGCCACCTTGCCGGCCAGGTCGGCGACATTGTAGGGCTCGGGGAAGGTCACTTCGATGCTGCGGCTCTCGCCCGGCGCCAGGCCTTCCAACTGCTCGGCAAAGCCCGGGATGAAGCCCGGCCCGGCCACCTCGACGTCCATGTCGGTGCCGGTGCCGCCCGAAAACGCCGTGCCGTCAACCTTGCCGACGAAGTCGATGGTGAGAAAATCACCCTTTTCGGCCGGACGCGGCTCCTCCACCGCCACCAGCTCGCGGTGACGGCGGGCGAGGTCGTCCAGCGCCCGGGTGATCTGCTCCTCGCCCGGCTCGGCCTTCAGGCGGGTGATCTCGATGGCGGCGAAATCGGGCAGCGCGATGTCGGGCAGCAGTTCCAGCTCGAGCTTGAATTCCAAATCCTGGGCGGCGTCGCTGCGGACCAGCTCGATACGGGGCTGGGTGGCGGCGCGCAGGCCGCGATCGGTCAGCAGCTGCTGGGTGGCTTCGTTGACGCTCTCCTCCAGCACCTCGGCGGACACGGCGGTGCCGTACCGCTGCTTCAGCACGGTGGTCGGCACCTTGCCCGGGCGGAACCCGGGCAGACGCAGGGTACGGCCGAGTTCGGCCAGCCGCTTGCTGCGGCGGCTTTCGATATCGGCCGCCGGCAAGACCACGGAATAGCCGCGCTTCAGCCCGTCGGACAGCGTCTCGGTAACCTGCATGACCTGGAGAATCCTCGAAAACCCGCGCCAAGCGGCCGGCCGGTGGTGCGGGCGGAGGGACTTGAACCCCCACGGCTTGCGCCACCAGAACCTAAATCTGGTGTGTCTGCCAATTCCACCACGCCCGCATCCCGGCGGCCGTGAGCCGGCGGAGGTAGCGCAGCCGGCCGTGCGAGGCAAGGGGACGATCCGGCAAGCGCCGCCCGCCCGCTCAGGCCGCGCTGCCTTCGCCGTGCAAAATCTCGCTGGCGTGACGGGCGATGCCGGCTGGCGTCAGTTCGTAGCGCCCATCGGCACGGGTCCGGACAAACCCCATGCCAGCCAGCCGTTCCAGGCAGGGGCCATCCTTCAGGCCGGGCGGGCGGCCGGCGGCGCCGGACAGCGACAGCCGGTGCAGCGCCGAGCGGCAGCAGGTTTCCAGATAGGGCTCGGTCCACATGCCCTGCCATGTCGGGGCGGCGCGGCGCCGGTGCAAGGTTTCATTGGCCGGTGCTTTGACGGACCGGCGGCTTTGCAGCAGGGTAACGGCATGACCCCTGCCCTCGCCTCCGCCCTGCTGCCGCTGGTCCGCGCGGTCGATCCCGAGCGTGCGCACCGGTTTGCATTGCGGGCGCTGCGCTGGGGGCTGGCCGGGTCGGATACCGCGCCGTTCGACCCGCGGCTGGAAGTGCGGACGCTGGGGCTGCGGTTCAGCAACCCGATCGGGCTCGCCGCCGGGTTCGACAAGGACGCCGTGGCGGTGGCACCGCTGACCCGGCTCGGGTTCGGCTTCGTCGAGACCGGCACGGTGACGCCACGCCCGCAGCAGGGCAATCCGCGGCCGCGGGTGTTCCGGCTCGGCAGAGACCGGGCGGTGATCAACCGCATGGGATTCAACAATTGCGGCCTGGACGACTATCTCCGCAATTTGGCGACCGGACGCAAAACGACGCGCCCGGGCGTGCTGGTCGGTGCCAATGTGGGCATCAACAAGGACGACGCCGACCCCGAACGCGACTACCCGGCCCTGGTGGCGGCGGTGACGCCGCACGCCGACTACGTGGTCATCAACGTCTCCTCGCCGAACACGCCCGGCCTGCGCGACCTGCAGGCCGAGGCACGGCTGTCCGCCATCCTGCAGGCGGTGCGCAGGACGGTGCCCCGGCATCCTCCGCTGCTGGTCAAGATCGCGCCCGACCTGTCCGCGGCCGGGCTGGAGGCGGTGGTCACGGCCAGCATCGAAGGCGGCGCCGAGGGGCTCATCGTGTCCAACACGACCATCTCGCGCCCGCCCGGGTTGCGGTCGCGCTGGGCGGGCGAGGCCGGCGGCCTGTCCGGGGCACCGCTGCGGGCGCTGTCGAACGCCGTGCTGCTTCAGGCCGCACGCCTGGCCGCCGGACGGCTGGTGCTGGTGGGGGTCGGCGGGGTGGCGAACGGACGCGACGTTCTGACGAAACTCCGCGCCGGCGCGTCGCTGGTGCAACTTTATTCCGCTCTCACCTATGCCGGCCCGGCGCTGATCGGGCGGCTGCGCCGGGAATTGCTGGTGGCGCTCGAGGAGCAGGGGTTTGCCACCGTCACCGAGGCGGTCGGTGCCGATCTGAGGTGACGCCATGCAGATGCTGAGCGGATTCGCGCCCCTGGCGGCGCGGTACGACGGATTCATCCTCGATCTGTGGGGGGTGATCCATGACGGGGTGTCGCCCTACCCGGGCGCGGTGGACGTGCTGGGGCGGCTGCGGGCGGACGGCAAGCCGGCCGTGCTGCTGTCCAACGCGCCACGGCGGGCGCATGTGGCCCAGCAGGCGCTGCGCGGCATGGGCATCGCGGACCGGCTCTATACCGGCATCCTGACCAGCGGCGAAGTAACCTACCGGATGCTGCGCGACCGCACCGACCCGTTTTTCGCCGCCTTGGGCAACCGTGTCTACCACCTGGGGCCGGAGCGCGACCGCAACGTGATCGAGGGGCTGGCGCTGGAGCGGGTCACCCGGCCGGCGCAGGCCGATTTCGTCCTCAACACCGGCCCCGACGACGAGTGCAACCCGACCGACCCGGCGGCCTGCGACGACGAGTTGCAGGAATGCCTGGCAGCGGGACTGCCGATGGTGTGCGCCAATCCTGATCTGGAGGTGATCCGGGGCGGCGCGCGGGTGATTTGCGCGGGTATTTTGACGCAACGCTACGAAGCCCTTGGCGGGCAGGCCCGATGGGTCGGCAAGCCCGATCCGGCGGTCTACGGGCCGGTGCTGGAAATGCTCGGTCTGGACCGCGCGCGCGTGCTGGCGGTGGGCGATGCGCTGCGCACCGATATCGCCGGGGCAGCCGGGGTGGGGATCGATGCGTGCTGGGTGCTGGGCGGCATCCACGCGGCCGCCCTGGATGGCGACAGTGCCGCGGCGGACGACGCCGTGCGGCAGGCCGGACTGGCGCCGGTCGCCACCGTGCCGGCCTTCGTGTGGTAGCCGGCCTTCATCTGGTAGAAAGGCGCTGCTCACCTCATCCGCGCGGGCCGGAACGGGTCGAGGCGAGGACGGACGATCGTTTGCGTGGTTTGGCGTGCAGCTGCCGCGGCGGCGGACAGAGCGGCGCGAACAGGTCGGAAGGAACCCATGCGCAGGCTTTGGTCGCGGATACGATGGCCTGGCGGGTCTGCGGGGTGGCTGCTGAACACCAGGCCCAGAGCAAGACCGACGCCACGACCAGCGGCTCAAACGGCGAACCGGAACGGCACAACGGCAACGCCCAGGTCCCTTTAAGCGGCCAGGCGAGCCTCAGCCCGCGTGGGGTGAACAGATCGCCGGCGAGATGGGACAGATAGCCGACCAGGATCGGGGCCACGATAGCGCGGGAATAACCGTCGTGGAGCAGCAGCCAGGCGCACCCCACGACAGCGAGCAGCGAGTGCGTCGCGCCGCGATGACCGAGGGTGGCGGCGATGAAGTTCGAGAGCGGCCGGACCCGCCTGCCGACCCAGGACTGTGGGTGGTCGATGTCGGGCAGAAGCGCGCCCCCGATCGCCAGGACGAGCTGGATCGGCTCCATGGCCGGCAGGCCGAGCCGGGGCGCCACGACGAGCCAGGCGGCGGCTCCAAGCGCCACATGCGAGCCCGCCATCATGGCGAAGGCATCTCCGAGACAACAAAGGTCACCCTATGTGCGAGGACTCTTGCCTACAAGCTTGTTTTTCCTAAACCCGCTTATCGGCTCGTCCCGTCACAGATGGCCGGTTTCCGCGGGCCAGACGGGATTCGACGCGCCTTTTGGGTTCGGCGCCAGCGTTGAAATGGCGGACAGGGACCGGATTGTCCCTTTCCATCAACGCGTCAGAGCGGATTGACCGGCTGAAAAAGAACCGGGTTCCAAGCGGCAGAGCCCCTGGCGTTCAGGCGTGGCCGGCCGCCGCAGACAGCAACAACGGGTCGATCCGCAGCGCCGCCAGCGCGCGCCGCCACTTGGTCTCGTGCTCGCCATCGAACACCAGGGCCGGGTCGGCGGGAGCGGAGAGCCAGGCATTCTGCTGCATCTCGGTGTCGAGCTGACCGGGTCCCCAGCCGGCATAGCCGAGCGCCAGCACGCCCTGCTTCGGGCCGCCGCCGCCGGCGATGGCCTTGAGGATATCCAGGCTGGCGGTCAAGGCGAAACTGTCATCGACGCGCAGGCTGCCCTCCCCGGTCCAATCGGCGCTGTGCAGCACGAAGCCGCGGGAATTGTCGACCGGGCCGCCGCTGCACAGGCGGATGCTGCGCGCGGGCGGCATCGGGTCGATGCCGAGCTGGCGGAGCAGGTCTTCGAAGCTGGGGTTTTCCAGCGGGCGGTTAACCACGATGCCCATGGCGCCCTTGGCGGAATGGTCGCACAGATAAATCACGGCCTGCGCGAAGCGCGGGTCACCCATCGCGGGCATGGCGATCAGGATCTGGCCAGCCAGCCAGGTGGCGGAGACAACCGGATCGGGGAGTTTGCGTGCCATGTTTCATAATGTTGGGCAGACCGCGCCGTGACGCAAGCGCCGTCGCAGCGGCCGTGACTCGGGCGGTGTTGCGGGCTAGGAATCGGCGCTGACGTGCTGGCGGAGGGTCCGCCGGCGCCCGTACCCATGGGGAGCGAACCCGCTGATGAGCACGATCAAGATCGGCGACACTATTCCGTCGATCAAACTGATGTTGGCGACGGCGGACGGACCAAAGGAGGTCTCCACCGACGAGATCTTCAAGGGTAAGAAAGTGGTTCTTTTTGCCGTTCCTGGGGCCTTCACCCCAACCTGCAGCGCGAAACATTTGCCGGGCTTCGTGCAGAATGCCGATGCACTGACCGCCAAGAGCGTGGATCACATCGTCTGCGTGGCGGTGAATGACGCTTTTGTTCTCGGCGCCTGGGCGAAGGATCAGGAGGTGGACGACAAGGTCCTCATGCTCGCGGACGGCTCCGGCCTGTTCACCCGCGCGCTGGGACTGGAACTGGACCTGGTGGCGCGCGGTCTCGGGGTGCGCAGCCAGCGTTATGCCCTCGTGGCCGAGGACGGAAAGGTGACGCACCTGGCTATCGAGGCGCCGGGCGGCTTCGAGGTCAGCCGCGCCGAGGCGATCCTGGCCGCATTGTAGTCCGTTTGGAATTGTGGTCCGGGAGGGCCGGGAGCGATGAGCGCCTATTGCCGGATCGCTCCCGGCCATCCCGTGCACGGGCCGTATCACGACACCGAGTATGGCTTCCCCTCGGCCGACGAGACGGTGCTGTTCGAGCGGCTGTGCCTGGAAATCATGCAGGCCGGACTGTCCTGGGAGCTGGTGCTGAAACGGCGCGAGGGACTCCGCGCGGCATTTGCCGGGTTCGCGGTGGACCGTGTGGCGGCGTTTGGCGCGGCGGACGAGGCGCGGCTACTGGCGGACGCGGCGATCATCCGCAACCGGCTGAAGGTGCGGGCGATCGTGGAGAATGCGCGTCGGGTGCAGGCGCTGCGGGCGAGTCATGGCGGCTTCGCAGGCTGGTTGGAGGCCCACCATCCGCGCGACAAAGCGGCATGGGTAAAGCTGTTCAAGACGCGATTCCTGTTCACCGGCGGGGAGATCGTCGGCGAGTTCCTGCTCAGCCTGGGGTATCTGCCCGGCGCGCATGCAGCGGACTGCCCGGTGGCAGCGCGGGCAATCGCGGCCGGGCCGGCCTGGATACGGGTCTAGACCGGCCGCGGCACGGCCGGCCCGTGCGGCGCACGGACCGGCCGGAAACGCTTATTGGCCGCCCATCCCCTCCTCTTGCTCCTCGTATTGGGCGGCCGCCGTGGGCGTAATATAGGTCGCTGGCGCCGGCTCGACCGACACGGCCAGCCGCTGGCTGACCACGGCGGTGACGGTGTCGCCCAGTTTGAGTTGCGGCAGCAGGGCGATGCGCGCCGGATCGGTGACGTTGATCATCATCACGGCGCCGCCCTTCGGATTCACCACGTCGATGCTGTGCGCCGGCAGATCGATGCCGACGACGACGCCGGTGACCCGCCTCACCCGCAGCACGTCGCCGCCGGGAAGGGTAACATTTGTGGCGACAGCCTGCGCGATCGCATCTTCCGGCACGGCGGCGCCCGGCGCCGACGCGAAGAAGGCGACCGAACGGAAGTACTGGACGTTGACGACATCACCCACCTTCAGGCGGCTCAGGTCCACAGCGTGGCCGGCGGTGACCCTGACAACGTTGCCGTGGGTGCCGGTCAAGGCGATCCGGCGTGTCTCGGGGTTGATGGCGGTGATCGTGGCCTGGATGGTCACCGCTTCCGGCGCCGGAACGGGACTGATCACGCTGTTGGCCTGTGGCCCGATGCCCTGTGCGACGGCAGGGGCAGCGAGCGGCAGCAACGCGAGCGCCGCGGCGGCAGAAGCAGTCATCAGGAGCCTACGAGAACTCATGGCATCCTCTGCTTTGTTGATTTCCCAATTGAAGGATAAAACCGGGCCTGTCCGCTGGCGTGCGCGCCAGAAGAGATATCAATCCCGGTGCGCGCAATAGTTACGGGTGACTCGGATTTTCGCAATACAGAAATGACAATGGCGACGCCTGGACGCGATCACCTATGCGCGACCGCCCCTATGCACGACCGGCAGGATCGGCTGCGCGCCAGAACCCGCGGCCCTTGCCAATGGCGTCGGCGCCGAACCGCTCCCGCAGCGCGTCGATGGCGGTCTGGGCGGCGACCCGGCGCGGCGCAGCCGGATCGGCAAGGTCAGGCTGGTCGGCCAGATGGCCGGGCAGCAACGGCTGGGCGCCGATGCCGATGAGACGAAATTCGCGGCCGTCGGCCTCGCGGGCCAGCATCATGCGCGCCGCCTCGAACAGCAGGTCGGGCAGGCGCGTCGGCGCAGCGAGACGGTGGGCACGGGTGCGCAGAGCGAACGACGCGGTCTTCAGTTTCAGCACGATCCCGGCCGCGGCAAAATCCTGCTCGCGCAGGCGGCGGGCCAGTTTTTCCGCCAGGCGCCAAAGCCGCCGCTCAAGCTCGGCGGGCGACGAAATATCGGTGTCGAACGTGGTTTCGGCACTGATCGATTTGGTCTCGCGGGCGGGGTCAACGGCGCGCGCATCCTCACCACGGGCGCGGCGGACCAGAGCGGGGCCATCGTCACCGAGGCGGCTCTGCGCCGTGCGGTCGTCCAGCGCCTGCAGGTGCGCGAGCCGGGTGATGCCCATCGTCTCCAGCTTGCGGGCAAGCGCGGGGCCAACGCCCGGCAACAGGCGCACCGGCTCAGGCGCCAGCAGAGACGTCGCCTCGGCGCCAATGACACAAAAGCCGCGCGGCTTGTCGCGGCCGGCGGCGATTTTCGCCAGCAGCCGGTTGGCGGCGAGGCCGACCGAGACGGTCACGCCGACCTGGCACTCGACGTCGCGGGCGAAGCGGGCGAGCACGGCGGCGGGCGGGGCGCCGTGCAGCGCCTCGGTGCCGGCGAGGTCGAGCGCCGCCTCGTCGATGGAAAGCGGCTGCACCAGCGGCGTGAGACGCTCCATCATGGCGCGGATCTGCCGGCCGACGGCTGCGTATTTCGCGATGTCGGGGCGGATGACCACGGCGTCCGGACACAGTTTCAGCGCCTTGAACATCGGCATGGCACTGCGCACGCCCTGGATGCGGGCGACGTAGCAGGCGGCGGTGACCACACCGCGCACACCACCGCCGACGATCACCGGCCGGGCGGCAAGCTCCGGGCGGTCGCGCTTTTCCACGCTCGCATAGAAGGCGTCGCAGTCGATATGGGCGATATGCAGCGAAAAAAGCTCGCTGTGGCGGACGATGCGCCCGCCGCCGCAGGACGGGCAGGTGCGCCGTTCGCCCGGCTCCGCCCCGCAATCGCGGCAGAGCGCGGGCATGGTCGCTAGGCCAGCGGCGCTGGCCACAGCCAGGCGGCGCCGCGCACGCCGGACGAGTCGCCATGCACGTTGCGCATCACCGGGGTGTGGATAAAATCGGAGAACGCGTATTTGGGCAGCAGGCCGGGCAGCTCGACATACAGATGGTCCATGTTGGACAGGCCACCGCCGAGCACGATCACGTCAGGGTCGATCAGATTGATCACCACGGCGAGCCCGCGGGCCAGCCGGTCGGCGTGGCGGGCGAGCGCCGCGCGGGCCGCCACGTCGCCGGCGGCGGCCCGGGCGGGAATGGAGGTGGCATCCCGCGCCTCCGGACCGTCGCAGTCGCGCGCGAGGGCGGGGCCGGAGATGCGCGTCTCCAGGCAGTTGCGGTGGCCGCACCAGCACAGGATGCCGGGCAACTCGTCGGCCAAGGGCCAGGGCAGCGGGGTGTGGCCCCATTCGCCGGCGATGTGGTGGCGGCCTTGCAGCACCTGGCCGTCAATCACGGTACCGCCGCCGCAGCCGGTGCCGAGGATAACGCCGAACACGCAATGCTGGCCGGCGCCGGCGCCGTCGGCGGCTTCCGACAGGGCAAAGCAGTTGGCGTCGTTCTCCACCCGCACCACGCGGCCAAGCGCCTGGGCAAGGTCGCGGTCGAACGGGTGGCCGTTGAGGGCGATGGAATTGGCGTTCTTCACCAGGCCGGTGGCCGGGCTGATGACGCCGGGGATGCCGACGCCGACGCTGCCGTGCCCGCCCAGCTGCGTTTCAAAGCCGCGGACGAGATCGGCGATGGCGGCGATGGCGGCGTCGTAGCCATGCGGGGTCGGAATGCGGCGGCGCAGGCGCAGGCTGCCGTCGGGCGCCAGGGCTGCGGCCTCGATCTTGGTGCCGCCCAGGTCGATGCCGATGCGGTACTCGTACGGGGTGGACGCGCTCATGATGGTAGCTTGCCCTGCAACGAAAGCACCTGCATGCCACACGGCGCAAAATTTGTGGCGTTTAATTGCGCGGCTGAAACCCTTTCATGCGCAGCCCCCGGCGCTACTCCGCCAGGGTGAACTGCACGGGCACTTCAGCCACCGCGGCAATGGCCGTGCCGCCGCGTGTGGCGGCGACGAACCGCCACCGGCGCACCGTGGCGGCCGCGGCCTCGTCCAGCGTCCTGTAGCCGCTGCTGTGCGCCACCGTAACGGACGCCGCGACGCCGTCGGCTGAGACATCGACCCGCAGCAGCACCAATCCCTGTTCGCGCCGCTGCCGGGAGCGCTCGGGATAGGCCGGTGGCGGGTTGCCTTGCATCCCGGCGAGCGGATGCGGCGGGACAATCGGCGGCGGCACCACGGGCGCGTCCGGGGTGAGCGGCCGGAGGGAAGCGACGGCGGCGGGCGGGCTTTCGGCCGGCCGGGCGGGTGGGCGCCGCTCCGCCGGCGGGGCACGGACAGTGTCATGGCGGGGCAGCGCTGCCGGGCGCGACACCGGTGCGGCCTGGTGTTGCGGCGCCGGTGTCGCCGGTTGCCGTTCCGGCTCCGGGGCGGGGGGCATGGGCACCTCCGACCGCCGTTCCTCGGCCGGCAGGTCCGGCGCCGCGACCACGGGTTCCGGCACCGGTTCCAGCGTCACCGCCCATTCGCGTGCCACCTCCAGCGGAACCGGTTCCGTCGGCCACACCGTCAGCAGCAGCGCGCCCACCACATGCGCCACCAACGACGCCGCAACCAACAGAAGCAGCCGGCGGTCCGGGCCATTTCCGGCCGTGCCGGGCAGCCGGGAACCGTCCGCGATGAGACGCAGGGGCACGCGCGCGTCGCTACGGAGCCGACGGTTGCACGATTGCGCGGCCGGGCGGTCTCGGGTTCGCATCGCACGATCTGCGGGCAAGCCAAACATCGCGATCAGCGCGGCGCCCGAGCGCGGATGCGCCGACGGTGTCATCGACGGGATACGCGTGCGGCCATGGCATCGCGCTCCGATACGCGACGATCACGATCGACAGTCGGCGATTTCGGTATCGCGAATGTGGACTGGGTCGCCGTCACGTTTTACCGGACATTCTCTCTGGTGCGGCGATCGCCGCGATAAACATAGGAAGGCGGCGCCGCGGCGCTCGCCGCGGTGGCGGCGAGCACCATCGCGTGGTCGGGCGCCTTGGCGCAGGCCGGGTCGGTCCGCGCGGCATCGCCGGTGAGGAGAAACGCCTGGCAGCGGCAGCCGCCCCAGTCGATCTCGCGCTGGTCGCAGGACCGGCATGGCTCCGCCATCCAGTCGGTGCCGCGGAACCGCGCGAAGGCCGGCGCATCCTGCCAGATGGCGGCGAGCGGCATCTCGCGCACCGAGGGGAACACCAGGCCGGGCAGGCCCTCCGCGGCGTGGCATGGCAGCGCGCGGCCGGCGGGCGTGACGGTCATTATGCGCCGGCCCCAGCCGCCCATGCAGGCCTTCGGTCGCGCCGCGTAATAGTCCGGCACGACGTAGTCGATCACCACCTGGCCGCGCAGGCGCATGCGCGCCGCCTCGACCGCCGTGGTGGCGGCATCGAGCTGTGCGCGTGTGGGCAACAGCGCGTCGCGGTTCAGCAAGCCCCAGCCGTAGTACTGCACATGCGCGATTTCGATGCGGCCGGCCCCGAGCGTCTCGCCGAGAGCGATCATCGCCGGCAGCCGTTCGAGGTTCTGGCGGTGCACCACGAAGTTCAGCGTCAGCGCCAGCCCGGCCGCGCGCACCTGCCGCGCCACTGCCAGCTTCACGGCATGGCCACCGGCAAACCCGCCGATGCGGTCGGCATCGCCCGGCTCCATATCCTGCAAGCTGAGCTGGACGTGATCGAGCCCGGCCTCCGCCAACGCCTGCAGCCGCGCCGCATCGAGCAGCACGCCGGAGGTGATGAGGTTGCTGTACATCCCCAGCGCGGCCGCTGCCCGCACCAGCGTGGCCAGGTCGCCGCGCACGGTCGGCTCGCCACCGGAGACATGCAGGTGCAGCACGCCGAGCGACGCCGCCTCGTCGAACACGCGCAGCCAGCTCTCGGTATCCAGTTCGCTGCTGGCGCGCGCCAACGCGACGGGATTGGCGCAGTAGGGACATTGCAGCGGACAGCGATGCGTCAGTTCGGCCACCAGCGCCAATGGCGGTTCGGGTCGGTCGCGGGTCACAGCCGGATGGCTCCCCGGTCCGCAAGATCGTGCAGCATGTCGGCCACGTCGCGCGCCAGCACATCGCGCGGCGCCTCGAAGCGGGCGGCCAGTGCATCGACGATGGCGCCGAGGCTGCGCTGCCCGTCGATCAGGCGCAGGATTTCCACCGCGTGGGCGTCGGGGACGAACAGGCGCTCGGGGGCCAGCACTACCCAGCTATCACGCACGCGATCGAAACGGAATTTTGCGCCGTCGGCAAAGACCGGAACGGCGGCTTCGTCGGTCATGCGCGCTCGTCGGGCACGAAAGCGCCGGGCGGAATCAGGCCGGGGGTCACGTAGGCGTGGTGCAATGCATCAAGCTGCGCCCACAGGATATCGCATTTCGTGCGCAGCGCCGCCAGCGCGGCCTGCTGCTGTTCGGCAGTGCGCGCGTGTTCGCGAACATAGGCAAGCGCAAAATCGGAATCGCGCGGCGCCTGGGTCAGCCGCGGGGTGAAGTAGCCGAGTGTTTCCGGCGTGACGAAGTCGTAATGGGAGAGCATGCCGGAAACGCGCTCGGCAATGATGGTGGGCGAGAACAACTCGGTCAGCGACGAGGCGATGGCTTCCAGGATCGACCGGTCGCGCACCAGCGCGACATAGGCATCAACGGCAAAGCGGGTGGCCGGCAGCAACCCGGCGGTGGATTCGACAGTGGCGCGGTCCAGCCCGACCCCTTCAGCCAGCTTCAGCCAGCGCTCGACGCCGCCGGTTCCCGGCCGGTCGCCGTCATGGTCCTCCAGCCGGCGCCGCCACTCGCGGCGCAATTCGGGAGTCGGCAACCTGGCCAGCAGCGTGGCGTCCTTTACCGGGATTTGGCACTGATAGTAGTAGCGATTCAGCGCCCAGGCCTGTACCTGGCCGCGGGTGAGCTTGCCGCCATGCAGCAGGCGATGGAACGGATGCCGGTTATGGTAGCGCTCCGCACCGATGCCACGCAGCGCCGCTTCCAGTTCGTCTGGCGTCATCACAGGCATATTTCCATCCCGTCAGTGCCGACCACCCACCCCGCCGCCTCGACCGCTGCGCGTTCCGGCGTTTCGTCGAGCAGGATGGGGTTGGAGTTGTTGATGTGCAGCAGGATGCGCCGTCGCACGTCGAGCCCGGCGAAGGCCGCGATCGTACCGGCCGGGCCGCTCAGGCTCATGTGCCCCATGCGCAGCCCGGTCTTGGTGCCGATGCCGGCGCGGATCATTTCGTCATCGCGCCATAGTGTGCCGTCGAAGAACACGGCATCGGCGCCGTGCAAACGGTCGGCGAGCCGGTCGGTCATCGCAGCACAGCCGGGAATGAAGAACAACCGGTGCTCCCCGTCGCTGATCGCCGCGCCAACCGTGTCGTCGCTTTCGGCAATCGTCGGTGCCTCGCCCTGGCGTTCGAGGTAGAGCGGGACTTTGCCGGGCACGCGGAACAATTCGAGAGTCAATCCGCTGGCGGCGCCGTCAGGCAGGTCCAGCGTCGCAACCTGCCCCACCGGCACGGCCTGCCGGGCGACGGTGTCGCGGGCGAGCACATCGAAGATCGGGTTGGCGTCCAGCACGGCGTGGATGCGCGCCGTCGCGTAGACGGTAAAAGCCTGCCGCTCACGCAGGGTCAACAACCCGGCGATCGCATCGACATCGCCGCCGGTGAGCACCACGCCGGCAATCGGCGAGGAGCGCAGGCCATGCCGGGGCTGCAGGAACGCCGAAGCCGCGATCTGCTGGCGCAAATCCGGCGACGCGTTCAGCAGGAACCAGTTTTCGCAATCGGCACTCACCGCCAGCGACGCCTGCGAGCGCGCCGGCGCTGCCGAATCGCCTGCCCGAGAGCGACGACAGGCTTCGGCGTTCGAATTCCATTGCGGGAACCCGCCCCCCGCGGCCGCGCCCAGTACTACCGCCCGCATGCTGTCAGCCCGCGTGACGTTCGATCATGCCATTGCGCCAAGCCGCCCCAGACCTGGTCCGGGGCGGCGGCACGGCGCTATTTCAGGCCGGCACAGGCGTACGAGTTGATTTCGGCGCCGAGCGCAATTTCAATGATCTTCGGGGTTTTCCAGGACATTGTGTTTCTCCTCCATCTTGGTTTTTGTTGGCTTCGTGACGATAACAGCAGCGCTTGCGACTGGTCAACAAGCCCACCGACCTTGGGCGCGGAAATCGACGCAATCCGGACGCGCCCTCCCGGCATATTTTTTCGGTTCAATTGATCCGAAACGTGGTGAGTGACATGAGCCTTGTCGAGTTGATCGTCGTGGTTTGTTCGATTCTGACCCCGGAGACGTGCTCGGAGAAGCACTTCCTGTTCGAGGCGCATGGATCGCTCGCCAGTTGCATGATCGAAGCACAGCCCTATCTCGCACGTTGGGTGGGCGAGCATCCGAATGACCGCGTCGTCAGGTGGCGGTGCGCTTGGCCGGAGCAGGAAGGCCGAAGCCTTTGACGGGCATGACAAGCTAAGGACCAATTCATCGCGGCCGAGCTGGTCATAGTCACGACAGGTCGATTCTTCCGCCGGATGCCCCAATACTATGTAACCGAGACAGCGCTCCGGTTACAATATTAAATGTCCGAGGGATTGACAGCCGCGCCGCTTATTGTGGAATGATACCAACTGATCGGACACAGCTTGTCCGGCCCGACCAAAAAATGTCCGCCTTCAAAGGACGATAGGGAGGTTACATGTCGCGGTGGGCACTCATCGCAATCGCGTTCGCGTGCGCCGTTTCCGGCCGCGCATGGGCGCAGGATGCCGCTTCGGGTGAAAAGATTTTCGTCGTCTGTCACGGCTGCCACCAGATCGGGGCGAACGCGCATATCGCCGTCGGGCCGGTTCTGAACGGCGTGGTCGGCCGCGAGGCGGGAACCTATCCCGGTTACACCTACTCCGATGCCAACAAGGGTTCCGGCATCGTCTGGGATGAGGCGACCCTGCAAAAATACCTCGCCAGCCCGCAAGCCGTCGTGAAAGGCACCAAGATGCTCTTCCCTGGCCTCAAAGACCCTGCGAAGGTCAACGATGTCATCGCCTACCTCAAGCAATTCGATGTGGACGGCGCGTCGGTTCAGTCCATTCAGGTCACGCAGGAACAGGAGTGAACCCGCCTGGGTCATGCCAGCACCCGCCCGCCTGCTCGCCATAAGTCTCATGCTGGCGGGCGTTGCTGCCCATGCCCAGAGTTCAGGCACAGGATCAGATCAGCCGCTCATGACCGGCGGTGTGAATGACTACCCAACGGCGGCGCGGGCGGAATACGTGTTCGCCTGCATGAACACCAACGGCCGCACCCAGGAAGCGCTGCGGCAATGCTCCTGCGCGATCGACGTAATCGCATCGGCGGTGCCTTACAGCGACTACGAGAAAGCCGAGACCATCCTGCGCATGCGACACGCCGGGGGCTACCTCGCGCAGGAGTTCCGCATCCCGGTCAGCAACTCCATCCTCAGGCAGCTGGAGGAAGCCCAGGCGGAAGCCGATTTCACCTGCTTCTGAAGCGACGTGAGCCGCACCGCAGCAACAGCCGGGTCAGATCGACGTTGCGGCCTGGAATGAACCGCTGAACTGCCTGCCCTCGCTGTCCGCGCCTTCAACCCGGAAAGTTGTTGCCGCGTTGGGCTGAAAGTCGAACCGGAAGGCAGGGTTCTCGGCGATCGATGCTCCGCACTCGACCGTAAGCAGCAGAGCATCGCCCTGCCAGATCCGCAGCCATTGCAGGAAATCGGCCGGAATAAGCCGGCGCGAGACCGGGTCCATCTGCAGGCCGGAAGCGTTCGGATGCCGCAGCATGACCTGCGCCTCCCGCCGGCCAAGCCCGCCGGACGGGCCGGCAACCGCAACCTCGCGGAACCGCAATGTCCCGAGCGGGAGCGCATCCGCCGGAAGCCTGAGCGCAGGTGCGGAACATCCGCCGGCAGCTTGCACGGTGCGTGCAACCGCATACATCCGGCCATCGCTCAGTTCGGCCACAGCGTGGAGAGGCGAGTCGCTGTTGACCCGCACGAACGTGGCAATGCGGCTGACACCGGACTCTCGCCCGATCGTGAAGGTCGCCGCCACCGGCGAAGGATTGGCGTCGATCACCAGCGTGATCTTCCAGATCCGCCGCGCATCGCCGGCGGCGAACGCGGCATGCACTGTCACCGGAACGACGGCGGCATCGTCCGGACGAGACGGCGCCTCGATGACCAGCAGGGAAGACCCGTTCTCCAGAACCCGGTTGGGGAAAATCCGCGCCGCCAGTGCCGGCCACGCATCCTGATCCGCCTCAGACGCGGCCCGGACACGGGGGGATGCCAACGCCCCACCGGCCAGCGCGCCGAGGACCGCCCGCCGCCCGGCGCATTCCCGGCCAATCGATCGGCCGTCTGGTCTGCCCGCCCCCATGGCGCACCTCGCCCCGCCTTGCGTTACCGAGTTACCCGGGCCGCGCAGAACTTGAACTCGGGAATCTTGCCGAAGGGGTCCAGCGCCGGGTTGGTCAGCAGGTTGGCGGCGGCTTCGGCGTAGCAGAACGGCATGAACACCATCCCCTCCGGCACGTCACGGTCGGCGCGCAACTTCACGTCGATCGTGCCACGCCGCGTCACGATTTGGATCATGTCGCCCGCCTTCAGGCCCATCCGGCCGATCTCCCGCGGCGTCATGAACGCCACCGCTTCCGGCTCGATGGCATCGAGCACGCCAGCGCGACGGGTCATCGAGCCGGTATGCCAGTGTTCCAGTATCCGCCCGGTGGACAGCACCATCGGATAGTCGTCGTCGGGCAGTTCGTCGGGCGGCGCAACATCGGCCGGCACGATACGGCCGCGCCCGTTTGCGGTCGGGAAGCCGGCATAGAAGATGATTTCGTGGCCCGGCATGTCCGCCGCATCGGTCGGATAGGTCACCGCCCCCTCGCGCTCAAGGCGTTCCCAGGTAATGTTGGCGAAGGAGGGCATCAGCGCCGCCATTTCGGCGAACACCTCCGCCGGTCCGGCATAAGTCCAGTCCAGTCCGAGCCGCCGCGCCATCTGCTGGATGATCCACCAGTCCTGCCGTGCGTCGCCCGGCGGCGGCAGCACCGGCCACGCCACTTGCACCCGCCGGTCGGTGTTGGTGAAGCTGCCGGATTTCTCGGCAAATGCCGAGGCCGGCAGCACAACATCAGCGAAGGCAGCCGTCTCGGTCAGGAACAGGTCCTGCACCACAAGATGCTCCAGTTTCGCCAGTGCTGCACGCGCATGGTTCAGGTCGGGATCGGACATCGCCGGGTTTTCCCCCTCGATGTACATGCCACTGATCGCGCCGGCATGGATCGCATGCATGATCTCCACCACCGTCAGGCCGCGCTGCGGGTCCAGCGCGCGGCCCCATGCCGCCTCGAAGATGGCGCGGACCTCCGGCCGTTCCACCGACTGGTAATCCGGATAGACCATCGGGATCAGCCCGGCATCCGAGGCGCCCTGCACGTTGTTCTGCCCGCGCAGCGGATGCAGCCCGGCGCCGGGCCGGCCGATCTGCCCGGTGACCAATGCCAGCGCGATCAGGCAGCGGGAATTGTCGGTGCCGTGCACGTGCTGGCTGATGCCCATGCCCCAGAAGATGATCGAGGCACGCGACGTCGCGTACATCCGCGCCACCTCGCGCAGAGTCGCCGCGGGAATGCCGCACACCGCTTCCATCCGCTCCGGCGCGAAGTCGCGAATGCGCGCTTTCAACGCCTCATAGCCATCGACATAGCCGGCGATGTACTGCGCGTCGGCCAGCCCTTCCTCGATAATCACGTGCAGCAGTGCATTCAGCAGGGCGACGTCGGTGCCCGGCTTGAACGCCAGATGGTGGGTGGCCAGCCGCGACAGCGCCTGCCGCCGCGGGTCGATCACCACCAGCCGCGCACCACGTTGCTGCACGGCATTCTTGATGAAGCTGGCGGCAACCGGATGGTTGACCGTCGGATTGGCGCCGATGACGATGATGACATCGGCTTCCAGCGCAGCCGAGAACGGAGCGGAGACCGCGCCGGAGTTCAGCCCCTCCATCAGCGCCGCCACCGAGGAGGCGTGGCAGAGCCGCGTGCAATGATCGACGTTGTTGGAGCCGAAGCCGGTGCGCACCAGCTTCTGGAACAAATAGGCTTCCTCGTTCGATCCCTTGGCCGAGCCGAACCCGGCCAGCGCGCGCCCGCCGTGCGCGTCGCGAATGCGCGCAAGCCCGCCGGCAGCGCGGTCGAGCGCTTCCTCCCAACTGGCCTCGCGGAAATGTGTCCAGGGGTTGGCGGGATCGACCTGATCCTGCGGATGCTTCGCCACGCCATCCCGCCGCACCAGCGGTGTGGTCAGCCGATGCGGGTGATGTATATAGTCGAAGCCGAACCGCCCCTTCACGCAAAGCCGGTTATGGTTCGCCGGGCCGTCGCGCCCCTCGGCATACACGATCTTGCCGTCGGCGACATGATACGTGACCTGGCAGCCGACGCCGCAATACGGGCACAGCGAGTCAACGCTCCGCTGCGGCCAGACGGTGCGGCGCTGCTGCGCATCGAGATAAGCGGATGGCATCAGCGCGCCGGTCGGACAAACCTGCACGCACTCGCCGCAAGCCACGCAGGTGGAGGCGCCCATTGGGTCGTCGAGATCGAACACCACTTTCGCCGCGGCGTTGCGATGGGCCATGCCGATGACGTCATTGACCTGCACCTCGCGGCAGGCGCGCACGCACAGGCCGCACTGGATGCAGGCATCGAGGTTCACCCGCATGGCGGGATGGCTGGCATCGCCGGTCCAGCGCGACACCGCCGGGAAGCGGCTCGCCGTCACCCCGACCGCATCGGCCCAGGCCCAGAATTTCGATGTGGGATCGTGCGCCGCCGCGCGCGCCGGCTGGTCGGCAACCAGCAATTCCATGACCATGCGGCGGGCCGAGCTAGCGCGGTCACTGGCGGTGTGGACCTTCATGCCGGCAGACGGAACGCGCTGGCACGAAGCCGCCAGCACCCGCTCGCCCTCCACTTCCACCATGCAGGCGCGGCAATTGCCATCCGGCCGGTAGCCCGGCGCGGGCGAGTGGCAGAGATGCGGGATGGCGGTGCCAAGCCGTGTCGCGACCTGCCAGATCGTCTCGCCTGGCCGTGCCTCGACCGTTTCGCCGTCGAGCTCGAAGATAATGCCGGTCATGACGGCGCCTCGAAATGACGAAGAACAGCAACGAGCGGATTGGTCGCGGCCTGGCCCAGCCCGCAGATCGAGGCGTCGCGCATGGTCTGCGCCAGTTCCTCCATCAGCTTGCGGTCCCAGACCGGGCGCTGCATCAGCAGGCATGCCTTCTGCGTGCCCATCCGGCAGGGCGTGCACTTCCCGCAGCTCTCGTCGGCAAAGAAACGCATGAGGTTCAGCGCAACCGCGCGCACATCGTCGTGATCGGACAGCACCACCACCGCGGCCGAGCCGATGAAGCAGCCGTATGGCTCGAGCGTGCCGAAATCCAGCGGCACGTCGCCGAGCCCGGCCGGCAAGATGCCGCCGGATGCACCCCCGGGCAGGTAAGCGGCGAAGCTGTGGCCCGGCAGCATGCCGCCGCAATATTCGTCGATCAGTTCGCGCACGGTAATACCGGCAGGTGCCAGCTTCACGCCGGGCTCACGCACCCGCCCGGACACCGAGAAACTGCGCAGCCCATGCCGTCCGTTACGGCCGAAGCTCGTCCACCACGCGGGGCCGCGTTCCACCAGATCCCGCACCCAGTAAAGCGTCTCAACATTGTTGATCAGCGTCGGCCGGCCGAACAGGCCGATCTGGAACGGGAAAGGCGGCTTGTGCCGCGGCACGCCGCGCTTGCCCTCGATGCTTTCCAGCATCGCCGACTCTTCGCCGCAGATATAGGCGCCGGCGCCGCGGCGCAGATGCAGGCGCGGGCCGCCTTGCGGCAGCTTCGGCATCTCATTGGCCAGGATGGTGCGCGCCGCCGGATACTCGTCGCGCACGTAGATGTAGACATCGGTCGCTTCGACCGCGTGGGCGCCGATCAGCATGCCTTCGAGGAAGCGGTGCGGGTCGGTGTTGAGGTAGTGGCGGTCCTTGAAGGTACCGGGCTCGCCCTCGTCGGCGTTTACCGCCATCAGACGCGGGCCGGGCTCGCCGCGCACCGACCGCCATTTGCGGGCAAGCGGGAAACCGGCGCCGCCGAGACCCCGCAACTGGGCATCGTCCAGCACAGCCAGCACGTCGTCCGCCGACACCGCGCCGCGACGCAGGTTTTCCAGCAGCCGGTAGCCGCCGCCGGCCAGGTATTCGGCATAATCGACATAGGGCGGGACATGCGGCTCGGTGTCGCCGGCAGCGATGGTTTCCAGCACCGCCGGCACGGTGGCCTGACGGACGAAATGGTGCCCGACCTCCACCGCCGGCGCGTGATCGCACATGCCCAGACACGGCGCGCGGACCACCCGCGCGGCAGGCCCGACGCTGGCCTGCAGGGCGGCGAGCAGGGCCTCGCCACCGCCGGCCATGCTGCAGGCGATGCTGTCGCACACCCGCACCACCAGCTTCGGCAGCGTCGGCGCGTCCTCTTTGACCACATCGAAATGGGCATAGAAGCTGGCTACCTCGAACACCTCGGCAATCGACAACCGCATCAACTCGGCCAGTGCCGTGAGGTGGGCGGCCGAGATCTGGCCATGCGCGTCCTGGATGAGGTGGAGGTGCTCGATCAGCAGGTCCCGTCGCATCGCTCGCCCTGCGAGCAGCGCTTCCACCTCGGCCAATGCCGCCGGATCGACCTGGCGCCCTTTGGGCACATCGCGGGCGCGCCCTCCCCGGCCAGGATGGTGGGGCGCGGCATCGGCAGAATTCCGACGCGCCGCGACGCCCGAACCGTTATGACTCATACTCATCTCTTGTCATCTCTTCCGCTTTTACGAGATGTCACGCGCCAGGGTGGGAATCAATACCGTGCGACGAACCTGCGCCAATAGACTTGTTCCGACCACCATCCGGTCTGTTGCGCCGCAGCATTCAAATGACAAATACCAGGGATGCCTCGCCCGCGCCGGAAAGCCGTTGCCGAAATGCTTTGGATCGGGCTCTCGCGCCAACAAACCAGTTGCGGGAAGGCCGTACTCGTCATAGCCTTTGTGAAATCCGGCTTCTAGGCGACCTGTTTGAATGGGAGGACAGGTACGACCTCGAAGACAGAGTGCCTGCGAAAAGCAAAATGAGGGCGGTTTGGATCCGACCCTGTTCGCAAGTCCTGTCGTGACACGCTGCCGGACGCTTCTTCCCGACCGAGTCGCCTGACCGGTTTGGTTGGTACCTTATGTGTCCTCGCCAGCCCGGTCGTCACATGACGAAGGGAGAGTAGTAAATGAAAAGAATGTCTCTTAAGGGACTGCTGACGATTGGGACGCTTCTGTCATCGGCCTTGATGACGCCTTACGCCATGGCGCAAGGCAGTTCGGAAGGCCCCCGCGGTGTGATGCACGGATTCTTCGATCTGTTCGCCCCCCCGGCCCCCGCACCCGGCACTGTCGCGCAAAGCAATACCGCGCCCGGCAGCGGCAAGGAATGGACAACGCCGGCGGGGAGCCTGAACAATCAGCGCTACTCCACCCTCAATCAAATCACCAATCAGAATGCCAAGGATCTCCAGGTTGCCTGGACGTTCTCGACCGGCGTCCTGCGCGGACATGAGGGCGGGCCACTCGTTATCGGCGACGTGATGTATGTGCACGCGCCGTTCCCCAATACGGTTTTTGCACTGGACCTCAACAACGACGGCAAAATCCTGTGGAAGTACGAACCGAAGCAGGACCCGAACGTCATTCCCGTCATGTGTTGCGATACCGTCAATCGCGGGCTGGCCTATGGCGACGGCAAGATTTTCCTGCATCAGGCCGACACCACGCTGGTGGCCCTCGACGCGAAAACCGGCAAACCCGTGTGGTCGGTCAAGACCGACGATCCGACCAAGGGCGCGACCGGCACCGACGCTCCGCTGGTCGTCAAGGACAAGGTCTATGTCGGCGTGTCCGGCGGTGAGTTCGGCGTGCATGCCTGGTTCGCGGCGTTCTCCACCGCCGACGGCAAGGAAGTCTGGCGCGCCTACTCGGTCGGCCCGGATTCCGACATAAAGGTCGACCCGCAGAAGACCACGGCGCTCGGCAAGCTGATCGGAGCGGATTCGAGCCTCAAGACCTGGCAGGGCGACCAGTGGAAGATCGGCGGCGGGGCAACCTGGGGTTGGAAATCCTACGATCCGCGGACCAACCTGATCTTCTACGGCTCCGGCAACCCCTCCACCTGGAACCCAAAGCAGCGGCCTGGCGACAACAAATGGTCGATGACCATCTTCGCCCGCGATGCCGATACCGGCGTGGCGAAATGGGTCTACCAGATGACGCCACATGACGAGTGGGACTATGACGGCGTCAACGAGATGGTCCTGATCGACCAGGATGTCGGCGGCAAGCCGCGTCATCTGCTGGTGCATCCGGACCGCAACGGCTTCGCCTACACGCTGGACCGCGACACCGGCGAACTGCTTGTTGCCGAGAAATTCGATCCTGCGGTGAACTGGGCATCCAAAGTCGATCTCGACCCGAACAGCCCGACCTATGGCCGGCCACAGGTTCTGCCGCAGTACTCGACCGAACACAACGGTGAAGACGTCAACAGCAAGAATATCTGCCCGGCCGCCCTCGGGTCGAAGGATCAGCAGCCGTCGGCCTTCTCGCCGCAGACCGGACTGCTGTACATTCCGACCAACCATGTCTGCATGGACTACGAGCCGTTCCGCGTTTCCTACACTGCGGGGCAACCATATGTCGGGGCGACGCTGTCCATGTATCCGCCGCAGGGGCAGAGCAACATGGGCAATTTCATCGCCTGGGATGCCACCACCGGCAAGATCGCCTGGTCGCTGCCTGAACAATTCTCCGTGTGGTCAGGCGCGCTCGCAACGGCCGGCGACGTCGTGTTCTACGGCACGCTGGAAGGCTACCTGAAAGCGGTCGATGCGAAGACGGGCAAGGAACTGTACAGATTCAAGACCCCGTCAGGCATCATCGGCAACGTGATGACCTACGAACACGCCGGACGGCAGTATGTGGCGGTGCTGTCGGGTGTCGGCGGCTGGGCCGGCATTGGTCTCGCCGCTGGCCTGACCGACCCGCATGCCGGGTTGGGTGCGGTCGGCGGCTATGCGGCGCTCAACGACTACACCTCGCTCGGCGGGACGCTGACCGTCTTCGCGCTGCCGCATAGTTGATGGGCGCTGCGACTGGGTGACCGACGGGCCGGCGCCCCGGTGCTGAAGCGGGCGCCGGCCCCCCTTTCCGAACGCGACCAAGGAACAATGGCGTGACCCCTCTCCCACGTGCCCTCACGGCGATCTGTGCGACGACGTTCCTGCTGATCGGCATCGCCCGCGCCGACGGGTCCGGCGACCCGACCGCCGTGACATCGGAAGATGGCAAATACCTCGATAAGGAAGGCACCCCGACCTACAAGGTCGATCCGGACGGAAAAGTCGATTTCTACACCTATGTCGGCTTCATCCGTTATTCGGCGAACTGTCTGCGCTGCCACGGCCCCGACGGGCTTGGCTCGACCTATGGTCCCGCTTTGCTCAACTCACTCAAGACCCTGAGCTACGGCGACGTGCTCATGACAGTCGCCAGCGGCAGGCAAAAGGTGTCCGCTTCGCAGGATCTGGTGATGCCGGCGCTCGGCGCCGACAAGAACGTCATGTGCTATATCGACGCAATCTACATTTATCTGCGGGCACGATCCAACGGCGCCATCGGGCGTGGTCGTCCGGAAAATCACGAGCCGAAACCCGCCGCATTCCGCGCCGCCGAGGACGAATGCATGGGGTGACGCGTGCACGGGAACCAAATGCCATGAGCGCGACTGTCCGCAGCCCGCATCCGCACCCTCGGCGAATCGCCATCGCCGCATGCGTCCTCGGCCTCATCTCGATCCGCGCGCTGGCCCAGGCGTCCGGCCTTGGCGCTTCGGTGGAGCTGGTTGACCCGAAACTGTTCCGCGTCTGCGCCGATCCGCGCAGCATGCCGTTTTCCAACGAGGCCGGCGAAGGCTTCGAAAACAAGCTCGCCGCAATGCTGGCGGCCAAGCTCGGCAAGACGGTTTCCTACACCTATTTCCCGCGGACGACCGGCTTCGTGCGTTCGACGCTGAATGCGCTCAGATGCGACGTCATCATGGGCGACGCCCAGGGCGACGACCTGGTGCAGACCACAAACCCCTATTATCACGCCTTCTATACGCTGGTGGTGCGACCGGGCACCGGTCTGGACGATGTCGGGTCGCTCGACGATCCGCGGCTGAAGGGAAAGCATATCGGCCTGATCGCCGGCACGCCGCCGGCGACGATCCTCGCGCGGAACGGTCTGATCGGCGACGCGAAGTCGTTTCCGCTGACGGTGGACACACGCTACGACGCGCCGTCGAAGGCAATCATCGACGAGGTCGCCGCAGGGAGCCTCGATGCCGGACTCCTGTGGGGACCGATCGCCGGATACTACGCCAAGCACTCCACGACGCCGCTCACGGTGATCCCGCTGCTCCACGAGCATGCGGCGCCGATGGATTTTCGTATCGCCATGGGGGTGCGGCACAGCGACCAGGAATGGAAGCGCACGCTCAACCGTCTGATTGCCGAGAACCAGGACGCCATCAACAAGGTTCTTATCGACTACGGCGTTCCGATCGTTGACGAGCAGGGCAAGCCGATCAAGCCATGATCCCGCTTCCCCATTACTTGTTGTCGAGCTGCGCCTGGATCGCCTTCGCGAGCCCATACAGGCGTTGCTCGATCGTCGTCGGCAGGTCGCAGGCGAAACGGGCCGACTGACGGCGCGACTCGAAGACCTCGGAGTCCCACGCCAGCCGTTGTGTCAGTTCCGCCACCTTCGCCTCATTGGCCGGAATGCCTGCCTGCGCCGCGCGAAGCTCCTCGGCATCCAGGCGCAGCCTCTCCGCAAGTACCTTTTGTCGTTCGCCGAACCGGTCGAGCCCGTTCAGCACATTGGTGCGCTCGCGGTTCAGCACCTCGAACACGCCGGCGAACAGCGCCAGCAGCGCAGAGTTCCTCTCCGCCCCAGCAATCCGGGCGAAGTCGGCGATCCGATCCCCGGCCTGATCCAGCGGCAGCCGCCGTTGGACAATCAGTCCGACCAGCGACGCCACCGCCGCATCCTGCCGCCAGTTGATGGCGGCAGAATCGACGGCAGGGCCGCTCCAGTAGGAGGCCACCGACAATTCGCTGACCTTGACCTGCTGGCAGGGCCAGTCCGGGTCGGCCGTGCGCGGTGCCGCCGCCGCGGTTGTGCTGGCGATGACCAGCAGAGCCAACGCCGCCAGATCGGCCTTCATGCAGGCCCTCCGAATATTCATTGCGGTGACACCACGATGCCCCACGGCATCCGCCCCACCTGGATCGACTTGATCACCTTTAGCGCGGCCACGTCGATCACCGAAATGTCGTTCGACAGGCCATTCGTGGTGAGCAGGTATTTTTCGTCCGGCGTGAACGCCATCTGCCACACACGCTGGCCCACCAGCAGGTAGCTCGCAACCTTGGCAGTCCTGGCATCGATGACCGCGACACGATTGGCCGGCCCAAGGGCCACGAAGGCAGTCGCGTCATCCTTGGTGAAGCGGATGCCGACCGGCTGGATGGCCTCGGCCCGCAGACCGCGGATATCGAAGCTGATCCGGGTCTTCACCGCATGCTTTACCGGATCGATAACGCTCACGGTGCCGCCAAGCTCGGAAGAAACCCAGAGTTCCGAGCCGTCATGCTTGAATTGCGCGACGCGCGGGCGCGGATCGACCAGCACGTTGGCCACCACTTTGCGCGTCGCGTAGTCAATGAAATGCGCCATATTGGTGGTCTCGGAGGTATTGACGATGGTCTGCCCGTCCGGGCTGATCGCCATGCCTTCCGGTTCCACGCCCGTCGGGATTTCCGCCAGCACCTTGCGGGTCGGCACGTCGATCACGGTGACCCGGTTGTCGTTCTCGTTCGACACGAACAGCGGGTTGCCCGTCGCCGGCAGCGCGAAGGTCTCCGGGTCGGGGCCGGACGGCAGGTCGCCGACGATCTGCAGTGTCCTGGTGTCGATGATCTGGATGGTGTCGTCGTCGCTGGCGCAGACCAGCAGGGAAGTGCCGTCAGCGGTCAGCATGATGCCGCGCGGGCGCTGCCCCACGGCAATCGTCCGCACCGTCTTCATCGCATCGAGATCGACCACGCTGATGCTGTTGTCGCGCTCGTTGGAAACATACGCGGTCAGCGCCAGCGCGGGCAGCGGCGCGAGCGCCCATGCGGCAGCGATGGTGGCGATCAGGCGGACAGCAGCGTCGGTCATGGCAACCTGCATTTCGTCTCGGGGCGATCGACGCCCAGCGTGTCCAGTTCCGTCACCTGGTGCAAGAAACCCGGCTGCGGCGAGATCGAGACCACGGTACGGCCATCGGCCAGCAGGATGGGCTGGCGCAGTTGCAGATCCCAGTCGCGCAGGGTGAGAAGCTGCCCCTTATAGGCTGCGACGCCGAAGTCGGTGCCCTTGATGAAGGCGACCAGTTTGTCGCCGTCCGCGCTGTTGCTGCGGCTGGCGGCCTCGCCGATCATGCGCGCCCCCGTCCAGGCCTGCATGTCGAGCGGCATCATCCGGCGATGGAACTGCCGCACGAAGCGGCTCTGCAGTTGCGCGCCGCCCCATGATTCGCTGCTGGCATCCCAGGTTACCGGCTCCAGGCCGGCCGAGCCAGCGACCGGACGCGCATCCCAGGTGCGGTAGGGCAGATAGCCGGCAAAGACCTCGTTTTCATCAGCGGCCACGAGCACGTCGTAGTCGGGCGCCCCCTGGGTCAGCAGGGGCATCTGCTGCTGCATCTGCACGAGGCCGGTATCGGTCTGGCGCGATCCGCCGGTGTCCTCGCTCACGCGCTCCTGCACAATGCGCGCGCCGAAGCGCCTGGCGGCGCGGCGATAGGCCTCGGCCAGCAGCTTGTCCTCGGGGTGCGAGCCGAGCACCAGCAGCCAGCGGGTCCATTTCTTCCAGACCAGATACTGCGCCACCGCATCGGCGAGCATGCTGCGCGACGGCGCGACATGGATGACGTTGCCGCGGCAATCCGCGGCCCGCAGCGAATCATCCGGGGCGGCGAGATTGATGATCGTCATGCCCTGCGCGCGCCCGGCTTCGGCCAGCGCCAACACCCCATCGGCGGGCAGATCGGTCAGCACGAGCCGGACGCCTTCGCCCGCGAGCCTGGCAAGCACGGCCGTGATATCGGTGCCCTTGCGCACCGGCACGTCAATCAGGTCGAAGCTCTGACCGAGCAGCCGGCCGGTCGTGTTATTGTCGTCCATGGCGAGCGTGGCGCCGGCCAGGCCCGCATCGGGCGGCGGCGCGTCAAGCAGCGAGATCACCGGATGCCGCGCCATCGAGCGGATATAGCCGATGCGGATCACGGCATCATCGGCGCGTGCAGGCGACACCGCGAACCGGCCGGCCGCCCCGGCCAGAAGAAGGGAACAGGCTGCGCGCCGGCTTATGCCATTGCGCGCCATCCGATTTGGACGTTTCATGTGCAGAGCATGATAAGGCGCCGCATCGAGCACAAGCTCCTTGTGAGCGGGATGGGAGAAGGTCCGGGTGAAATCATGGCGGCATCTCGCCGGCACCGTGCTCCCTGCGGCGCTTCTCGCCGCCCAGCCCGGGAATGCGCAACCGCCGCGTGCCGCCGTGTTCGCGTTCGAGCTGGACGATACCAGCCTGCAAGGCGCGATGCAGGGACCGGCGCCGGACGATCGTGCGCGGCTGGTGCGGCTTGATGCCCAACTTCTGGATTCGCTCGCCCGATCCGGGCAGTATGCGCCGGTCGCCGTCGCCGCCGATCCGGCCTGGCCGGCCCTGCGGACATGCGGCGGATGCGAGGCCGATGCCGCGCGCGGCGTCGATGCGCAGGTTTCTGTGATCGGCTGGGTGCAGAAAGTGTCGAACCTGATCCTGAACATCAACATCGTCGTGCGCGACGTGGCGACCGGCGGGCGGGTGGCCGCCGGCAGCGTGGATATTCGCGGCGACACCGACGAATCCTGGACGCGCGGACTGGCCTATCTGCTGCGCAACCGCATCCTCACCACCGCGACCGCACCATGACCCGCATGCTCGCATCCGTGACCGGGCCTGACGAAGCCGAGATCGCGCTCGGCGGAGGCGCCGATATTATCGACCTCAAGGACCCGGCGCGCGGCGCGCTGGGCGCGGTGGCGCCGGGCGTGATCCGCGCCACGGTGGCGGCGATCGGCGGGCGCGGCACGAGCAGTGCGGTCGCCGGCGATCTGCCGATGCAACCCGGGCTTGTGGCCGCGACAGTGCACGAGATCGCTGCGTGCGGGGTGGACTACGTCAAGCTCGGCCTGTTTCCGGGCGGGGATGCGGCTGCCTGCATTCGCGACCTGGCCGCGCTCGCGACCAGGGTGAGGCTGATTGCGGTGTTCTTTGCGGATGCCTCGCCCGATCTGTCGCTGCTGCCGCTGCTCGCGCAATCCGGGTTTGCGGGCGCGATGATCGACACCCACGGCAAGCGGGCCGGCCGGCTGCTGGACCATTTCACCGTGTCCGGCCTGCACGCCTTCGTCGAGGATTGCCACGCCGCCCGGCTGATCGCCGGCCTGGCCGGCTCGCTGGAGGCGCCTGACATCCCTCGCCTGCTGGTGCTGGCCCCCGATTTGCTCGGGTTCCGCGGCGCGCTGTGCGGCACGGGCGGGCGGGCGGAAGTGCTCGATCCCGGCCGTGTGCAGACGGTGCGCGGGCTGATCCCGCCGGAGGGGGCGGCGCGAGAAATGCACGCTGTCGATTACCGCCTGCTCGCGGCGCGCGGATACGCGCCGGCCGCGGGCGAGGATGTGCCGGTCGATCGCGTGTTCGTGGATGATCTCGTGCTGCCGGTGTTCATCGGCGCCTATGCGCATGAGCGTGCCGCGCCCCAGCGTGTGCGATTCGCGGTGGATGCCTGGGTGATGCGCACCGGCCGCGCCGCCGAGGACATGCGCGATGTGTTCTCCTACGACCTCATCGTCGACGCCATCCGCCTGTTGGTCGATTCGGGCCATATCGCGCTGGTGGAGACGCTGGCCGAGCGGATCGCGGCGATGGTGCTGGCGCATCCGCGGGTGACCAGGGTGGCAGTGCGGGTGCAGAAACTGGAAACCGGAACGGGCAATGTGGGCGTCGAGATCGAGCGCACACGACCGGCCGCGCGTGCCGTGGCCTGGCCGCCTCCGTCTTTGCCCATCACGCCGCGACTGGCGGGGACGAAATCGTGAGCCGTCGCCTCGCCGTGGTGAAGCTCGGCGGCAGTCACGCACTGTCGCCATTGCTGATGGGCTGGCTGGACGCGATCGGGCGTGCGGCCGGCGGCATCGTTCTGGTGCCCGGCGGCGGCCCGTTCGCCGATGCCGTGCGTGCGGCGCAAGCGGCGATGCGATTCGACGATGAGGCGGCGCATGACATGGCGTTGATGGCGATGTCCCAGTATGCCCGCGCGCTTGCAAGCCTGGCGCCAGAGTTCGTCATCGCCGCCGATCCTGGCACGATACGGACGGCGCTCCGACAGAACAACGTTCCCGTCTGGTCGCCCTGGCCGATGCTGCGCGCGCATCCGGATATTCCCCGTTCGTGGGAGGTCACGTCGGACAGCCTGGCGGTCTGGCTGGCCGGCGTGCTGGGCGCCGACCGGGTTGTGCTGATCAAGCATCGCGCCGCATCCGCCGATCGCGACGTTCCAGCTTTGGTACGCGACGGGCTGGTGGACCCGGCGTTTCCGCGCTTCGTTGCCGGTTTCGCCGGCCGCGTGCAGATCGCCGGCCCGGATGATCTTGCGCAGCCAGGGACGCTGCTTGGCGGCCATTCCGCCGAAGCGGCCTGAGCATGGCACGGGTAAAAACGCCGCGCTGGGCCTGGGTGCTCACCGGCTCGGGCCACTTCTTCACCGAGGCGCTCGATCTTGTGCGGTCGCTGGAGGATGTCGATCTGTTCGTCAGCCGTGCGGCGGCCGAGGTGGTGCGGATGTACAAGACCGATCTCACCCTGCCCAGGAGCACGCGGATATATCGCGACACGACGGCGAGCGCGGCGCCGGTCGCCATGTTCTATCACGGCGTTTACCATACCGTCGTGATGGCGCCGGCGACGTCGAACACGGTGGCGAAATGCGTGCTCGGCATTTCCGACACGCTGGCGACGAACGTGTTCGCCCAAGCCGGAAAATGCCGTGTGCCGGCTATCGTCTTTGCCTGCGACAGCGCGCCGGAGATGGACACTCCGGCGCCCGAGGGGATGGTGAAAGTGTATCCACGGCGGATCGACCTGGAGAACACGCAGCGCTTTGCTGCGTTCGAGCGCACTCAGGTGGTGGTAACACCGGCCGAACTGGAAGCGGCCATCGCCGCGCGCCGCGGGCTGCTATGACCCCGAACCCGATAAGGAATGGGGGCCAGGGCAGAGCCCTGGCCCCCATTCCTTCCTGTCCATGACAGAGCATTTTACCTTCCTCACCGGACACCTGGCATACGAACGCCTGCACCGCATCCTGCAAGGCCTGGGCGAGACCGCGTTCACGTGGGAGGTGATCGACATCGGCGTAAAGGTCGCTGCGCTGATGACCGAGGCAATCATCCTGCGCCGGCTGCCCCGGAAGCTGCAGGCGACGCGGGTGATCCTGCCCGGGCGCGTGGGTGTGGACCCGGCGCGGCTGACCGCGGCGTTCGACATCCCGTTCGAGCACGGACCGGACGAACTGGCCGACCTGCCGGCCTATCTCGGCCGCGGCGGCGCGGCACCGGATCTGTCGCGGTACGATGTGCGGATCTTCGCCGAGATCGTCGATGCGCCCTTGCTGTCGCCCGATCTGCTGCTGGCGCGGGCGGAGGCGTTGCGGGCGCAGGGCGCGGATGTGATCGACCTCGGCTGCCGGCCGGGGATGGAATTTCCGCACCTGGAAACGGCGATAAGGATGCTGCGTGGCGCGGGCATGCGGGTCAGCGTCGATTCGGGCAACCTCGACGAGTTGCGCCGCGGGGCGCTGGCGGGGGCGGATTTCCTGCTGAGCCTGACTGAAGACAATTTCGACGTCGCCGCCGGAACGGCGGCGGTTCCGGTGCTCGTCCCGGCACGGCATGGGGATTTGGAGTCGCTGCTGCGGGCGGCGGAATTGGCACGGGCGCGCGGCATGGCATGTCTGCTCGACCCAATTCTCGACCCGATCCATTTTGGCTTCGCCGCTGCGGTCATGCGCTATGCCAGCTTGCGGGCGCGGTTGCCGGAGGCGGAAATCCTGATGGGCACGGGCAACCTGACCGAGTTGACGGATGCCGATTCTTCGGGCGTCACGGCGATTCTGATGGGGATCTGTTCGGAGTTGGGTATCCGCAACGTGCTGGTCGTGCAGGTCAGCCCGCACACGCGCGAAACGGTTGGCGAACATGATTTCGCCCGGCGCCTGATGTACGCCGCCCGCGCGAATGCCGACCTGCCGCGCGGCTATGGGGCGCGGCTGCTGCAGGCGCATGACCGAACTCCATTCACCCAAACGGCCGCGGACATCGCCATCCAGGCGCAAATGGTGCGTGATCCCAACTATCGAATCGCGACCGCCGAGGACGGCATCCATGTGTTCAACAACACGATGCACGTGGTTGGGCGCGAGGCGATGGGGGTGTTCCCCGCCCTCGATGTGGCCACCGATGGAGCGCATGCATTCTATCTCGGCACCGAGTTGATGAAGGCGGAAACGGCATTGGCCCTCGGCAAACGGTACGTGCAGGATGCGCCGCTGGACTGGGGCTGCGCCGCACACGAGGTGGCCGGGGGAATCCGGACAGGTCGATAAGTGGAAAGGCTGCCTGAAGGCCGGGACGGCGCGGCCGCGCGAACTCGTGTAGCGGCGCCGGCGAGCCACGCGGCATCGGAGGCAGCCCCCGACGCGCCGGTGACCGTGTTGCGGCCGTTGCCGGAGCAGATAGCGCCCTGGCCCTGGCCGGGCTGATGCCCTGACCACCCGGCCGCTGCCCCGGTCCGTCCGGTATCATCCATGCCGTAGATTTGCCGTATTCCGTCCAGGGAGTCCGATAGGCTGCCCGCAATCCCCTGAAAAGATTGGCGACCCCTACGGGGCTCGAACCCGTGTTACCAGCGTGAAAGGGCGGTAGAACGGAGCAACAGCGAACAGCAACGAACAAGAAAAGCATTTCAAAATCAACAAGAATCAGAAACGCGAATGAGCTTGAACGGCGGCGGATGGGTGCGTATCCTTGGTAAGGTCCTTTGTAAGCCCGGACGCTCCCATGCCCCGCACCGTCAACGATGCCCCTCTGACAACCCGCGCTGCCCGTGAACGGCTGGCGGCCCGGCATCAACCCTACTGGCGGGCGATCGAAGCCGGCGCCGCGGTTGGCTACCGCAAGGGCGCCATGGGCGGCGTATGGCTGGTGCGCGTGGCCGATCCGGCTGCCGGCGGCGGCTATCGGCAGTCAGCCCTTGGGCGGGCTGACGATGCGCTCAAGGCGGCCGGCACCGAAGTGCTGGACTTCCGGCAGGCCGAGGCGAAGGCGCGGGAATGGATCGCCCGGCACCATCGCATTGCGGCTGGCCTGGAACCGGAACCGACTGCCGCCCCTGCCGCGCCCTACATCGTTGCCGACGCAATCACCGACTATCTGGCCGACTATGTGGCACGAGGCGGCAAGGCTCCGCATGAACTGCGCTATGCCATCAACGCCCACATTCTGCCGGCAGTAGGCGCGCTGCCGGTGGGCAGGCTGAGCCGCGAGAGGCTGAAAGCCTGGCATCGGGCAATCGCCGCCTCCCCTGCCCGCGTGCGCGCCAAGGCTGGCGAGCAACGGCATCGAAACACAGAGGGCGACCCCGAGGCGCTGCGGCGCCGCAGATCATCTTCTAAACAGAAACCGGCCCGGCGTGGGGTGTGAGCGCGCAGGAGAAGCCGAGCTTTTCGATCTGTCGTGCGAGGCGGTTGGCCTGATCCTCGGGTGATGCGCGGCGGAAGTGGCTGTCGCCTAGATCTTGATAGAATGTGCCGTCCCGCAGCATGTGATAGACGGCGGTGAGGATCGAGGCGGCGACCGCACAGATCGCTTTTTTCGGTCCGCGGCGTTGGCGGAGGCGCTGGAACTGGGCCTGCAAGTAGCTGGCCTTCTTGCGGCTGGCCGCCCAGGCGCACTGCACCAGAGTAGTCTTCAGCCAGGGAGCGCCCTTGCGCAGCCGGGTAGAACGACGCTCGCCGGCGCTCTCGTCGTTGCGGGGGCAGAGGCCGGCCCACGAGATCAGGTGGCCGGCGGTCGGGAAGCGGCCCATGTCGATGCCGATCTCGGAGACGATGACCTGCGCCGTCAGGTCACTGACGCCCGGGATGGTCCGCAATTGGTGGACTGCCTGGCGGAAAGGGCCGAGATCGCGGTCAACCTCCGCGTCGATCTCGGCGATGGCGGCATCGAGTGCGTCGACCTGTCGCAGATGCAGGCGCAGCAGGAAGCGATGCCGCTCGGTAACGCGCCCCCGCAGGGCGGCACGCAGCTTGTCCGGTGGCGCCTTGACGCCGCGCTGCACCAGGGCGAGCAGCCTGTCCGGATCGTCCTCGCCATCTATCAGCGCCTGCAGGATGGCGCGGCCGGAGACGCCCATGATCTGCGTCAGCACCGAGCCGAGCTTGAGATTGGCATCCTCCAGCGTCTTCTGGATGCGCTGCGCGTGGCTGGCCTGTTCGCGCACCAGCTGCTTGCGGGTACGCAACAGGGCGCGCATGTCCTGCGTCGGCGCCTCCGGCACGAAGCTCGCCCGGATCAGGCCATGCGCCAGCAGGTCTGCGAGCCAGGCGGCATCTGCCACATCGGTCTTGCGGCCCGGGACGTTCTTGATATGCGCCGCGTTGGCCAAGGTCAGCGCGAAGTCGCCGTCCGACAGCACGTGCCAGATTGGCTTCCAGTAGATGCCGGTCGCCTCCATCGCGACATGGGTGCAACCGCGCTCGGCCAGCCATGCCGACAACGCCAACAGGCCCGGCGTGGTGGTATCGAATGTGCGAACGTCGGTTCTGGTTGTTCCGTCGCCTGCCAAACGTACGCAGGCGACCACCGTGTCCTTATGGACATCAAGCCCCGCGCAGCGCGGGTACAGAACTTCCATCCTCCCCCTCCATCGGTTGCGCCGCCGACGCAGGACACCCCTGGATCAAAGTCTAAACAACGCGCTCCCGAACCTTGCGGTCCCTGGCGCAATCGGGGGTGCTTCGGATGCCCCGGGTCCAACTAATACGCGGGCTCGCTCGCACCATAGAAGAAGCCGACCTCTCCGCCGACGACCGGCAGACACTGCCACAGGTTTCATTCTCGGTGGGTCGTCTTTCCGGTGCGGAACTAATACCAACCCGCGTAAAGGCCGACTAATCGGCCGGCAGCTACACCGTCGATTGGACTGACGTTTGGTGTCGGCCGATGAGTCCGACTTTTTGCGGATTGGTATAACAAGGTGCTGACGATCTTGAAGGCGGCGCTCAACCATGCGCGGGCCGAGGGCAAGGTGACCGGCCCGGCGGACGCCTGGGCAGCCGTCAAGCCGTTCCGTGAGGCCGACGCGCCCAAGGTGCGGTATCTGCTCGACGAGGAAATCACCCGGTTGGTGAACGCCTGCCCGGCCGACTTCCGCGATTTGGTGACTGGTGCGCTGCTGACCGGCTGCCGGTATGGCGAACTTGCCGGGATGAAGGCCGGTGATTTCGACCCCCAGGCCGGGAAGGTCACCATCGAACGCAGCAAGGCGGGCAAGCCGCGCCATGTTGCGTTGACCGATGAAGGCCGGACCTTCTTTGAACGGCTGGCGGCTGGCAGGGCAGGCGCGGCGCTGCTGTTCCATCGCGACGGGACGGTGAAACAGGCGACACGGGTAGCGCCGGCCGTGACTGCCCGCGTTGTCTGGGGCAAGTCAGATCAGTTCCGTTTCATCCGGGAGGCATACGCCGCGGCGAAGATCACCCCCGCCATATCGTTCCATGAACTCCGCCACACCTACGCCGCGCGACTGGCAATGCGGGGCGTGCCTATGGGCGTAATCGCGGCGCAGTTGGGGCACGCCGACACGCGCATGACCGAACGACACTACGCCCACCTATCGCCGTCCTATGTGGCGGACACGGTGCGGCAATCGTTCGGGACACTGGGCATCGTGGCCGAGACGAAGGTGCAACCGCTGCTGCCGAACGTCCGTGCCGGCTGATCGACCGCAGCACCCGGCGGCGCCGGACAACGAGGCCGGGCCGCGGCGTTGATGCCTTGCGCCGGCCCTGACCCCGCACTTGGGGGGACTGACCGTAAACGAGGCAGGCACCAAGGTATTTTGGCCTCCTTATTTTTTAGTGCGCACCAATGCTTGCTGCAATGCTTGCTGCATTTAAGGCATAATTCTTAGACGCAAAATCCATAAACTATTGATATAATTGGAAATAATGCTTGCTAGGCAGAAACTCATGCTCAGGAGATGCTTGCAATTTGTGCAATTTTACGTCAAACCAGACGCTTGTTACTGTAAAGGCAACGCTTCATTCTGCCGCCCGTATTCAACCGAACGTGGAGTCGTCAACATGAGCGAAGCAATTGCCCACACGGTCGCCGACGCTGTGAGGGTCTCCGGCCTTGGCCGGACGTCCCTGTATGAGTTGATCGGGGCAGGGAAGATCGAAGCGCGCAAGGCCGGCAACCGGACGCTGATCCCTGCGGCCAGCTTGCGCGCCTACATCACCAGCCTGCCGGCTGCGGACATCCGCACCGGCCAGCGCAAGACCGCCGCCTGAAAATGAAATCGCCCCCGCGGTGAAGCGAGGGCGACTGGTCGGTTAGGATAGAAGCTCGAGTGACACCGGCTTCCTATCCGAACCGACACGCCGCTTCAAGCTTTCCCGTGCGGGCAGTCCAGAAAGGACTCGCCCATGCCCGCCTGGTCGGTTGCCGACCTCGCCGGACGCCTCGGCCTGCATCGTACCAGGGGCGGCTTTCGCGGTGCCTGTCCGGCATGCGCCTATCACGATGCGTTTTCACTGCGCCCCGGAAAGGGCGACCGCCTTGGCCTGTTCTGCGCAAGCTGCGGCGACCGGGATGCGATTACGGACGCCGTGATGCGGGCCGTGGGTGGCGCCTGGACGCCGCCGGTTGCCGCAGCAGCGTCCGATGATGCAGCGGCCCGCCGGCGCAAGCAGGACGCCGCCCGGCGCCTATGGAGCGGTAGCGCCCCTGCGCCCGGGACCATTGTTGAAACCTACCTGTTGGCTGCCCGTTCCCTGCCCGGCCTGGCCGCATCGGCAACGCTGCGGTTTCGGGGCGACTGCCACCATCCCGGCGGCGGTTCGCTGCCGGCCATGGTCGCGCTGGTGCAGGATGTCACCGGCGCACCCATCGCAGCGCACCGGACGTTTCTGCTCCGCGACGGGAGCGGAAAGGCCAAGGCGGAGCCGCAGCGCGCGACCCTCGGCTCGCCCTGGGGTGGTGCGGTGCGCCTGGACCCGATCGCCGAGCAGATCGTGGTGGGCGAGGGCATCGAAACCGCCGCCTCTGCCGGCCGGCTGCTGGGGCTGCCTGCCTGGGCTGCTATCTCCGCCCTCACTCATCCCCTCATTCCTGACTTGGAAGCCTGACACCGGAGCTTCGGATGCGCGAACAGCGACTCATCAACTGCTTCCGCGCATGCGAAAGCCGCGTGAACCTTGGTCGCGCCAAGCGCGACGATCAAAGCTGACATGGCAGTAAATCCGCGGGATCGTCCGTAACCTGTTGAAATCTGGCTTGGAAAAATGAGGGGAT
>CAIXDS010000136.1 GCA_903918195.1 uncultured Acetobacteraceae bacterium
CGCCACCTCGCTCACCGCCGCGATCGCCCCATTGATCCGCCCGATCGCCTCCACCGCACGGCCGGTGCTGCCCTGGATCGCGGTGCTCTGGCGGGCGATGTCCTCGGTCGCCCGCCCGGTCTGGTTGGCCGGAGCCTTCACTTCGCCGGCCACCACGGCGAAGCCGCGCCCGGCTTCGCCGGCCCGAGCCGCCTCGATCGTGGCGTTCAGCGCCAGCAAATTGGTCTGCCCGGCGATCGACGAGATCAGCTGCACCACCTCGCCGATCCGGCTCGCCGCCTCGGACAGTTCGGTGACGTTGGCGTCGGTGGCGCGCGCCTCCTCGGTGGCCTGACCGACGATCTGCGTCGAGCGGCCGACCTGGTGGGCGATCTCGCGCAGCGAGGACGCGAGTTCCTCGGCCGAGGCGGCCACGGTCTGCACGTTGGCGGTGGCGTGCCGCGCCCCCTCGGCCGAGCCGCCGGCCTGGCGCGTGGTGTCGGCGGCGATGCCGCTCATGCTGCGGGCGGTGGCATCCAGCTCGGCGGCGGCCGAGGTGAGGGTCTGCAGCACGGCGCCCACCGAACCGTCGAAGCCGGCGACCAGCTCGGCCACGCGGGCGGTGCGGCGGTCCTTGGCGGCGCTTTCTTCAGCTTGCGCGGTAGAAATGTGTTCGGCGTCCACGAGGCCCTGGCGGAACCGCTCCAGCGCCTCCGCCATGGCACCGACTTCGTCGCGGCGATCGCGGCCGAGAACCTGGACGTCGAGTTCGTGGCCGGCGACACGGCGCATCTGCCCGGCCAGCGCCAGCACGGGGCGGCAGACATTATTGACAGTCAGCAGCCCGTCGCCAGCGCACACCCCGCCGCAGGCCGCCATGGCAGCAACGATCAACCACCAGCCGGTTGCGTAGGTGCTGTCCGCGGTGCCCACTCCCGTCCAGGCTTCCAGCACGGTCAACTGGCGCATCGTGTTCAGAGTGTCGATCAGCTTGCGATAGGCGACGTTGCTGGCACCTTGAATCTGCTGTTCGGCAATGTGTTTGATGCCATTGCGGGACAATTCCAGCAGTTTTGGGGTGGTGTCGCGATACGCCGTCCAGGCCGCCGTGGCGGTGGCGAGCAGTTTGCGCTGCTGATCGTCGCCAAAGCTGGCGCCGGCCCCCGCGAACCAACGGTCGATGACCTGCGTTTCGGACGTAAGCTTCTCCTCCAGATCGTCCAGCGTCTCGGACTCGTCGGACAGGACGTGCTGCAGCACGATCCGACGGTGCTCCATGATCTCGGCGCGCAGGTCACCGAGCACGCTGACATGCGGCAACCACTTGGCGCCAAATTGCGCCACCACGGCATTCAACTGACCCGCCGCGTGCAGCGCGACGCCGCCCAGTGCCGCGCAGGAAAGAAAAGCCACTGCGAAGCCCAGCAGGATTCGCGTTCGGATGGACATGCCAGATTTCTCCATGTCTGCGCGCCCCGCGGCGCACGCCTCATGAGGGAAACGCATCAGGTGAACAGCTCAACCGCCGGTTCGACACGCGTGCCGCCGGCGCCGCACGCGCACAGCACGCCGCAACCGCTCAGATCGCGCACGGCGACCAGCGCTTCCTCGATCGGGCGCAATGCAGGCAGGGCACCGATCGCGTCCGCCAGCTTGCCGTAGCTCGCGTCGAGCACCGACAGCGCATGCGACACCTGTTCCAGGCGCTGGCGCACGATGTCCTGAAACTGGACCTCGCCGATCGCATCGGCGATGCGGGCGGCCACTTTCTTGCTCTGTCCATCGGCTGCGTCGATCACCTCGCGAAGATAGCCGGTCAACTCGTTGTAGCCTTCCACGGCGTGACCCAGTTCGCGGCCGAAGGATTCCAGTCTCTCGATCTCGCGGCCGGATTTCGCTGCATCGACCCGCTCGACCAGGAAGCGGTCGATCATCCGCTGCATGCCGGCGAGCCCGGTGCGAATCTGATCGGCGGCGGCGACGGTCTGGTGCGAGAGCTGGCGCACCTCATTGGCCACCACGGCAAAGCCGCGGCCGGCCTCGCCCGCGCGGGCGGCCTCGATGGTGGCGTTCAGCGCCAGCAGGTTGGTCTGCGAGGCAATCGCCTCAATGCTGCCGAGGTTGCGGCCGAACGCCGTGATGAACGTGATGAGCTCCATGAACTGGGTGCGATTGGCCTGCACCTCGTCGCGGCGGCTGAGCACGTAGCTTTCCATGTCGGCAATGAAACGGTTATTGGCACTGACCCGCTCATGCGCCTGGCAGATGATGGTGTCCGACCGTTCGCCCGACTGCATCAACAGCTGCACCAGCAGGTGCACGGCTTCGTCCACCTGGTGCAGGCGGTCGATGATCTGCCGTGCGGCTTCCTCGGTGAGGCCGCTGGTCGCAGCGATGCAGTCGCGCAGTTTTCCGCTGACCGCGGCGAACTCGGGAAAGGCGGCGGCCAGCTCCTGACCATGCGCGCCCACCGCCGCCAGCTCGGCGCCCTGGCGCGCGCGCTCGGCAAGGGCGCGGGACAGCACCGCATCGCGCTCGCACAGCCCGGCACGCACGCGATGGCTGCAGGTGACGATGGCGGTCTCCTGAAACAGCCGGCGGTACCTCCACATGGCGGACAGCATCGCGGCGCCAGCGATGACCAACGCAGCGCTCGCACCGATGGCATCGTACAGCCGGTGGCTCAGCCCGAGTGCCTCGCCAAGCGCGTCGATCGAATCATGCACCAGGAAGAAACAGGCAAAGGAAGCGGCCACGGTCGCCGCGAAGGCCAGGCCCAGGCAGCGGCCAAAACGCCGGTTGAGGACGATCCGCACGCCGCTTTCCGTGGCCAGCGTATCGCCGCTGTCAGGGGGAGACGACATCGCGGTGGCCTTGCGCATCAGGCGCCGGGCACGAGCTGGCGCACCACCTGCAGCAGCGCATCGGCCTGCACGGGCTTCATCAACCAACCGGTCGCGCCGGCGCTGCGCGCCTCGTCGCGGCGGTCGCGCTGGGATTCGGTGGTCAGCAGCACCAGCGGCGTGAACTGCAGCCCCGGCATCCGGCGCACCTGGCGGACCACCTCGATACCGTTCATCGCGCCCATGTTGAAATCGGTGATGACCATCGCCGGACGCAGGCCGCCCTTCAGTGCGCCGACCGCCTCCTCGCCGCTGCGCGCCTGCTCGACCGTGAAGCCTGCCTTGGAGAGGATGCCGTGCAGGCTGAGCAGCATGGTGGGTGAATCGTCAACGATCATGATGGTCTTGCTCATACGAGCCTCCGGGAACGGGCAGCGGCGCGCGGACGCCGGGTTGCGGGATGGCCGTGGCGACGGCGGCTCATGCTGGCGGCGCCTGCAGCAGGGGCATCAACCAGCGGGCCAGAAAGGTGTCGTCGGGCGGGATGACCGCGCGCGGGCGACAAGCTGTCAGCACCTGCACCAGCGCCGTATGCACATGCGTGCAGGCCCGCAGATCGACCGTGGGCGGCAGCGGCACGGCAAGCTGCTCCAGCAGCGCCAGCGCCTCCTCCACACCGCACTCCGCTTCCAGGTGCAGCACCTCGCCGTCGGCGCGCAGCGGCATCAGAGCAACTCCTTCAGGTCGAGCACGAGCAGGACGCTGCCGTCGCCAAGCAGGGCGGTGCCGGCATAGCCCCGCAGCCCGGCCAGCACGCCGTCCATCGGCTTGAGGATGACATCCATGCCCTCGCGGAACCGGTCCACCACCAGACCGATCACCGCCCCGCCCACGCGCACGACCAGCACGGCGTGGTGCGCGTCGGCATCGGGTGGCGGCGTGGCCATGCCGAGCAGGTCCGCGAGCCGGCGCAACGGCACCACCTCGTCGCGCAGCACGAAGGTTTGTGCGTGTTTGATGGTGCGCACGCGACGCGGGTCGAGCCGCACGGTCTCGGCAATCAGCTCCATCGGGATGCCGAACTGCGTGCCGCCAGCCTCCACCGTCATGACCCGGGTAATGGCCATGCTGAGCGGCAGCGACAGCCGCACGCTGGTGCCCCGGCCGACAACCGAGGCAACGCCGATCGTGCCGCCCAGCCGGTCGATCGTGGTACGCACCACGTCCATGCCGACGCCGCGGCCGGACAGGTCCGAGATCGCCGCCGCGGTGGAAAAGCCGGCCCGGAAAATCAGGTTCACGGCGTCCTGGTCGGATAGCCGGCCGGCCTGCCCGGCATCCAGCAATCCCTTGTCGACCGCCGAGCGGCGCATCCGGACCGGATCGATCCCGCGCCCGTCATCTTCCACTTCGATCACCACCTGGTCGCCTTCCTGGCGGGCGGACAGGCGCAGCGTGGCGCCGCCCGGCTTGCCGGCGGCGGCGCGCTGCGGCCCCGGCTCGATGCCGTGGTCGATCGCGTTGCGGACGATGTGCAGCAGCGGATCGCCGAGCGATTCGATGATGGTCTTGTCAGCCGCGGTGTCCTCGCCCGCGATCACCAGCGCGATCGGCTTGTCCAGCTTGCGGGCAAGATCGCGCACCAGGCGCGGGAAGCGCGCGAACACCTCGGAGACCGGGATCATGCGGACCTGCATGATGGCGCCCTGCATCTCCTGCGCGAGCCGGTCGATGACCGCATACTGGTCCTTGATCTCGCGCGACATCTCGCGGCTGCCGTGCACCTGCTCGGCGCGGCGGGCGAGAAAGGGCAGCGCATTCTTGGAGACGACCAGCTCGCCGATCAGGTTCATCAGCCGGTCGACACGCTCCTGGTCCACCTTCAGCACGCGCGTTGCCGGCCGTGTGGCGGCCTCCGGCGCAGCGGCAACGGCGGGCCGTTCGAGATGGTCGAGCAGCGCCAGCAGCGGCGCCGCCCGGCCGGTGTCGAGCGCGTGCGAAACGGCGGCGTCGAATTCCGCCTGCGAAACCGGCAGGTCGGCACCATGCAGCAGATTGCCGAGCGCGCCCGCGACCACGGCGATGCGCCGGCGCATCTCCTCCGCGTCCTCGGCGGGGAGCGCCAGAATGCGGCGCTGCTCGGCCAACAGGCACGGCAGCAGCACGGCGGGCGCGTCGTCGGCAACATCCGGCTCCAGCAATGCGTCCGGCGCCAACGGCACGATCTCGGCCTGGTCGGCGACGTAACGGAACAGGTGCGCCGCCACGTCATGCGGCACAGCGGCAAGCGCGTGGAAAACAAGATTGCAGCGATATGGATCGAACTCCCCGGCCGGCGGCCAGGGCGTGCGCGGGGCGATGTGCAGCACCAGCAACTCGGGAAGCTGGCGCAGCAGGTGCAGCGGGTCCTCGCCGCGGTAGAAACACCCCTCGTCGGGCGTGTAGCGGATGGCAACGACCGCCGCGCCGTCGCCCAACCGGCGCGACACCGCAAGCCGTTCGGCCTCGGTCAGCCACGACAACCAGTCCGCGCGGGCGCCGCCGCCCGCCGCCGCAGGGCCGCCCGCGCCGCCATCGCGGGCCGGCAGCAGCGCGCGCAGCCCGGCCACCAGGCCGCTGCCGGCCGCTTCGGCATCGTCCGGCAGGCATTCATGCTGCTCCAGCGCATCCACCCAGACACCCACCTGGTCGAGCGCATCGAGCAACCGGTCGACCATGTCGGAGGTGAGCCCAAGCCGCCCCGCCCGCACCTCGCCCAGCAAATCCTCCGCCCCATGCACAAGCCGGGTCAGCGCCGCCGCATCGAACAGGCCGGACGATCCCTTGATCGTGTGGACGGCGCGGAAGACCTCGTTGATCAGCTCCTTAACCTGGGCGCCGTCGTGGGCGTCGCGCTCCAGGCGCAGCAGGCCGGCGGTGGCGGTCTGCAGCAGGTCGCGCGACTCGGGCACGAAGCTGGCGAGCAGCGGGTTCACGACACGGGTATCCCGGTGAGCAACTGGGCGGTGCGGGCGAGCTGGGCCGGGCGCACCGGCTTGACCAGGTAGACATTCGCGCCGGCCCGGTAGGCGCGCACCACGTCGGCATCCGCGGCTTCGGTGCTGATCGCCACCACCGGCACGCCATGCAGCGCGGGGGCCTCGCGCAGATGTCGCACCATTTCGTAGCCGTCCATGCGCGGCATGTTGATGTCCACCAGCAGCAGGTCGAAGCCGCCGCCGAGCGCGCGTTCCAGCCCCTCGATGCCGTTGCCGGCCTCCTCCACCTCGAAGCCCGCCCGCTCCAGCACGTCGCGGCAGTACAGCCGGACGGTCAGCGCGTCATCGACCACGAGAATCCGCTTGCGGTTCATTGCCCCCTCACTCGCCATCAAGCGGTTTCTGGTAAACGATCGAATCACCGACCTTGCAGGGCTGGAACAGCGACGACATGCGGCTCATGCTTTCCGAGTGACCGAGGAACACGAAGCCGCCGGGGGCGAGGTTCTCGTAGATCGCCTCCACGGTCTGCCGTCGCGACAGGTCATCGAAGTAGATCAGCATGTTGCGGCAGAACACCACGTCCATGCCGCGGTAGCGTGCCATGCTGCGCGGATCGATGGCGTTGACGAGCGAAAAATCGATCGAGGCGCGGATTCCCTCATGCACACGGAAGCGGTGATCCGGCAGCGACGCGAAGTAGCGGGCGCGCAACGGCGTCGACAGCCGGTGCAGGGCCCGCTCGCCATAGATGCCGGCCCGCGCCTGTTCCAGCACCCCCGAGTCGATGTCGGAAGCGTAGATCTCGATGTCGTGCCCATCGGCATCCGCCCAGTCTTCCAGGATGGCGATGGCGACCGAGTATGGTTCCTCGCCGGTCGAGCAGGGCAGCGACCAGATGCGGATCGGGCGCTGCCGCCGCTTCGCCAGATAGGGCAGCACCGCGCCGGTCAGAGCGGCGAACTGATAATCCTCGCGGAAGAAATAGGTCTCGTTGACCGTCATCGCGTTAACCAGGTGTTGCAGCTCCTGACCCGCGGACTCAAAACGCATCAGCGAGAAATAGTCGCGGAACCCCTCCGAGCCGGTGGCGCGAATCCGGTCCTGCACGCGGCGTTCGACGAAATAGCGCTTCTGCTCGTTGAACTGGATGCCGGTGTGACGGTAGAAAAAGCTGCAGAACCGGGCGAACTCCTCGGCTGACAGCACGGGTGGCGCGTGTTGGTTCGGTGCCTGCAACGCTGCGTCCATCAGCCGGCTCCGATCCGCGCCAGTGCCGCCTGCACGGCGAAGGCAATGAACGGCTCGTCAGGGAAGCGCGCTGGCAGCGCGGTCAGCGCCGGCAGCGATTCCCGGTCACCCATCTCGGCCAGTCCGTCGACCGCCGCGGCGCATACATTCACGTGCGGGTCGCAGCGTAGCACCACCTCCAGCCAGCGCGGCGCCTGCGCATGCGCCAGCGCCGCCAGCACGTTCACCGCGAAGATCCGCACGTCGCTATCCTCGTCCTCAAGCAGCGAGCGGATGTGAGGCCCCAGTGCCCCAGGCATGCGCTGCAGCGCCTCGATAACGGCATTGCGCAAGGCGGCGTCCTTGCTGCGCAGGTAAGGCAACAGGGAGCGGACCACCGTGTCGGACGGCATGGCGATGAGACTGGTGAGGATGACGCTGCGTACGCTCGCGGCCGGCTCGGCGCCAAGCCGGGCGCACAAATCCGGTGCTGCCTGCGGATGCGCAGCCAGGCCGCGTGCCGCCTGGCGCCGCTGCGACGGCTCCTCCGCGTACAGGTCGGCCAGTAACGCGCGCGGGTCGGACTGTTCGTCGGCCACGTCCGGGCCGGCGTGTCGCTCAGCGTGCACGAGCGGCATGGGTCATCTCCGCACGGGAAGTGCCGGATGGCAGCAGCCAGGCCACAAGCTGATCGGCGATGCGGTCCGAGCGGACCACCACCGAGGCGCCGCCACGACGGATCAGTTCGCCCGGCATGCCATGCACCACCGAACTGGCGGCGTCCTGGGCGATGGTGCGGCCGCCGCTGCGGTGCAGTTCCGTCATGGCCTGGGCTCCGTCGTCGCCCATGCCGGTGAGCTGCACGCCGATCAGGCGATTGAACGGCACCACGTCCATGGCGCTGCGCACCAGCCGGGTAACGCTCGGGTGCCAGAGATGATCGGCCGAAGCCGGCACCGGGGCGGCGACGAAGCTGGTGCCGCGCCGCAGCACCAGCAGGTCGGCATCACCCTTGGCGACGTAGACGGTGCCAGGCTCGATCGGCATCTGATGGGCGACCTCGACGACGGTCACCGCGCACAAATCGTTCAGCCGGCGCGCGAAGACGCCGGTGAATCCGCCTGGCATGTGCTGCGCGATCAGCACGGACCAGGGAAAGCCGGCCGGCAGCCGCGGCAGGATTTCCTCCAGCGTGCTGGGGCCGCCGGTGGACACGCCGACCAGCACCATTCCCGGCTGGCCGTCCGCCAGCCCGGGCATGGCGCCGGCACCGCGGCCGGCGCGGGCGACAATGCGGCCGCGCTCGTTCTCCAGCCGCCCGCGCAGCCCCGCAGACCGGCGCACCCGCGCGCCGGCGGCCGCGCGCACCTTGGCGCGCAGCTCGGCACAGATGCGGTCGATCGACAGTGAAATGGTGCCGTCCGGCTTGCGGACGAAATCCACCGCGCCCAGGCTGAGCGATTGCAGCGTCGCCTCCGCCCCCTCGGCGGTCAGCGAGGAGACCATGACCACCGGCTTCGGCCGCTGCACCATGATGCGCGACAGGCAGGTCAGGCCGTCCATCACCGGCATGTTGATGTCCAGCGTGATGACGTCAGGGTCAAACCGGTCCAGCTCGGCCAGCACCTCGGCGCCGTTGCGCACGGTCAGGACCTCGAACCCGCCCTCCGCCTCGAACAGGTCCTTCAAATGCCGGCGCATCAGCGCCGAATCATCGGCAATCAGCAACTTGATCGTCATGTGCCGCCGCCTGTTGCGGGTGGGGAATCCAGGAAGGCCGGAAGCGGCCGCGCCGCTTCCGCCGTCGCCTCACGCCGCCCGCTTGAGCGCGGTCAGCTCCTGCCCGTTCAGCAGCTGGGTCACCTCCAGCAGCAGGATCATCCGCTTCTGCCCTTCCAGGTTGGCCACCCGCCGGATCAGCCGCTGCTGCTCGTCGGACAGATCCGGCGTGCTGGCGATGAAACGCGCCGGAATGCGCATGACCTCGGAAACCGAATCGACGATGAAGCCGGTCCGCACGCCGCGGAGGGTGAACACCATGATGCGCTGGCGGTCGTTCCTCTCGGCCCCGGGCAGGCCGAAGCGACGGCGCTGGTCCACCACCGGCAGCACGACACCGCGCAGGTTGATGACGCCCTCGACAAAGTCCGGCGTCTTCGGCACCCGGGTCAGCAACTCGGGCACACGTACGATCTCCTGCACCGCATCGATCGGCACGCCGTATTCCTCGCCCATGAGGCGGAACACGACGAACTGCTCCTCGTCGTCCTCCGCCTTCGCCACCTCGTCCGCCATGTCGGTATCGCCTCCGTCCTGGACGACCTTGCGCAACTCGTCGGTGTTGAACATCCGCTCGGCCGACAGGATGGAGACCAGGCGGCGTCCCTCCTGCAGGCGGCAGATGGCCCGCACGTCGTCGAGCTGATAGTCGCGCGCCAGCAGCGCCGGCATCGGCTCGACCAGGGCGCGGCTGACCCGCAGCACCTCCTTCACGCTGTCCATCACCACGCCGACCGATAGCTCGCCGAGCGAGACCACCACCACCTTGTTGGCCTCGCTAAGCGAGGCATGCGGCAGGTTGAACATTTCGCGCAGACTGACCAGCGGCAGCAGCCGGTCGCGCAGGGTGATCACGCCCATGACATGGCTGGGCGCCTGCGGCACTTGGGTAATCCGGTCGGGCAGTTGCACGATTTCCTGTACCTGGCCGATCGGAAAGGCATATTCCTGGCCGGCGACCTCGAAACTGACCAGCTGGTCCTCGTCAACTTCGGCGGCTGCTTCAGTCCGCCTGCTTTCCACCGCGCTCGTATCCGCGTGGACGGCGGCGCCCGCACGGCCGGCCACCGCCGTGAACTCGTGGCGGACCACCTGCCCGGCATCCAGGATCAGCACCATGGATTTTCCATCGGTGTCCTTGATCATGCCGGTCAGCAGGTCGGACGCCACGGTGCCGCTGATGGTGGCGGCGGATTCGATTCGATCGGCCTCCACGCTGGTAACATTGGCCATGCGGTCGACAATCAGGCCGACCGGACGGCCCTGGTCGAGCACCACCACGCGGGTCGCGTCGTCGTGCAGGATGGGCGGGAAGCGGAACACCTCGCGCAAATTGATCACCGGCAGCACAGTGCCGCGCAAATTGGCCAGCCCTTCCATCGCCGGCGGGCTCATCGGCACCCGGACCACATCCGGCATGCGGATGATCTCCTGCACCTCAGCCAGCTTCACCGCGAATTTTTCGTCCTGCACGTGAAACATCACGAACTGGCTGGCATCTCCGCCGGCAGCCGCTGCATCGCGGCCGTCGGCAGGCCCGGCCGTGCCGGGCTCGACGACATCGCTCATCGCTTTCTGATCCTTCCCTGCCTTCCCGCTCAGCGGGCCTGCAGCTCGTCGGCGAGCGAGGCGATCTCCTCGATGGCGGCGGCCAGTTCCTCGGCGCCCTTGGACTGCTCCTTCGCTGCCGTGGTCGCCTCGACGACGGCGCGCGAGGCCTGGTTGGCCGCCGCGGCGACCTGCTCGACGCCCTTCTGCACCTCGGCCACCATGCGCGTGATGTCGGCACTGCCGGCGAGTACCTCGCGATTGCCGGCGAGCACGACCTGCACGTCGGCGGCGACGCTTTTCAGATCGGCGGCGATCAGCTTGTTCTTCTCGGCCTCGACAGCGGCGTTCTCGGCGATCTCCTGCAGATCGTTGCGGACATTGACGATCTGGTCCTGGATCGCCTTGACGATGTCCTTGATGCGCTCGGCGTTCTCGGCCGAATCGCGGGCCAGATTGCGGATGTCGGTGGACACCACCGCGAAGCCCTTGCCGAACTCGCCGGCGCGCGCCGCCTCGACCGAGCCGTTGACCGCCAGCATGTTGGTCTGGATCGATACGGTGGTGATGGCGTCCACGATCTTGTCGATGCGGCGGCTGATCTGCTCCAGCGCCCCCACCTGCTCGCGGCTGCGCCTTCCCGCCGTCACCGATTGCAGCACGCCCTCGATCAGCTCCTCGACCGCGCCGCTGCAGGTGAAGATCAGCGTCGCGGTGGCCTCGGCCTTCTCCAGCGAGCCCTGGGCGCGCTGGGTGGACAATTGCGCGCCGCGCTCGATCTGCGCGATCGCCGCCGAGGATTGCTGCGTCGCCGCCGCCTGCTGCTGGGCGCCGCGGCCGATCTGCTCCAGCGCCGCCATGATCTGCGCAGCCGCGCGATTGATGTCCTCGACGGCGCTAGACAGTTCCTCGGCCGCCGAGGCGACTTCCTCGGCGCTCTTGCCGATATCGGTGCTGTTCTTCAGCTCGTCGGCGATGTCCGACAGTTCCTGGGCGGCCTTTTCGCTCTGGGTGAGCGCCGTGGTCTGCTGCTCGACGGTGTTGGAGGCTTCCTGA
>CAIXDS010000137.1 GCA_903918195.1 uncultured Acetobacteraceae bacterium
ACCCTGATCGTTGAACCAGGCATGCGACCCGGACTAGGAGAAGAACCTGAACACATCGGGGTGCCGTTTGGCTCGCGCGCCCGTTTGATCATGCTCTACCTGCAATCCGAAGCTCTCCGAACTAGGTCGCGCGAGGTCGAGCTTGGGAAAAGTCTCCGGGGATGGCTCCTCCGCATGGGAATCTCCGTCGGGGGCAAGTCAGTCGATGCCGTGAGAGAACAGGCAGAGCGAATCAGCCGATGCCGACTCTCATTCCATCTCCTCTCGGGCAAGAGCGCCGGGATGATCCAGCAGAACATTTTAGACAAGGCCTTCTTCCTGCAAGACGCAGACGACCGCCAAGGAACTTTGTTTTTGGAAACAGCAAAGCTTTCGGAAGCTTTTTTCGAGCAGCTTCAGCGCCACCCCGTGCCAGTCGAAGAAGCCGCGATCCGAGCCGTGAACAACAATTCCATGGCCCTCGATCTTTATGCGTGGCTCGCCTACAGGCTACATAGCTTGCCAAGCGCGAGACCGATTTCGTGGAAAGCATTGAACGGGCAGTTTGGCCAAGGCTTTGGAAAAATCGGGAACTTCAAGGTGAAGTTCCTGATGAACCTAAAGCTAGCCTTGGCCGTCTACCCTGACGCCAAAGTGGATGTCGACGAAAGGGGTCTGATCCTCCACCCCTCTCGGCCTCCAGTCGCGCCAAAAGTGAAGGTAATAAGCTGAGGGTTTCCAAAGTCCACACCTTAGGTGAGGGCCCAAAGAGACTGACCGCCGATTTTCCGGGGGACGGAAAGCGGGAGCCGTCCGATGGGCGCCAGTGTCTCCGGCAAGTCAAATCACTTCGAATGGCACCAAACGGACAATCCGTCGTGAACGGCTCATTGGGCCGCCACGGACGCGAACCTGACCCCGACACCGACCCCAGCTTCGTCCAGGAACTGCACTCCACCTGCTTCCAGGGCGCGGCGGATGGCAGCGACCGTGCTTTCTCGTGGCCGAACGGTCTCGTTCTCGATCATGTTCAGGGTGACGGTAGAAATGGCGGCCCGGTGCGCCAGGGCGGCCTGCGTCCATTTCAGCAGGCCGCGCGCCGCGCGGATCTGAGCGGTATTGATCATCGCGCTACAGGTTAGCACAAACTTTAGGAAATCTAAAGTTCGTCATTGACGGCCGGGGGCTGGCACGCGCATACCGCCGCCCCGACGGGCCGGATCGGGCTGGGTTCTCTTTGACACGAGCAATCCCCAGACCGGGGCTTGCATGCCCGTCACGGCAAGAATTCGGTGCGGGCCGAAAGCGGAGGGTTATCCTCAACCAGGGGTTCGCCCCGACAGCCGGTGGGCTTGGGGGCCCACAGTTCCAGTTAGGGAACGGCGCCCCTCGGCAGCACATGTCCGCGCTCTGCGTGCGTTGGCCCGGGTGGGCCGGAGTTCGACGGTTATCATAACCTGTGTGTCGCGGGTTCGAAGCCCGCCGGCGCCGCGAGGCGCGGTAGCTCAGTCTGGTAGAGCAACAGTCTATCGTCGGCGATCACATGACCGCCCGGCACGACGGAAAGGCGAGAGGAGGCAGGCGTGAAACGACACGATCGACCACAAGGCGCGCATGACGCGCTCGTCCGCTGTTTTCGTCAGCCCGGATCGTGGCTGCGCACAGCGCTGATCCGGGCATGAGCATGCATCCAGACATTCCTCCGGCGGGCCGGAGGTCGAGGGTTACCAGGGAGAGCCGGTCCCCCAATCCGGCGGCATCCAACAGGATGCCATAGACCCTCGCCACACCACGCCCGCCGGTCCCTCGACAGGAGGCGGGCTATGAAGAGCTACCTGAACATTTTTGCGCGGCGTGCGGCGGCGATAACGCCGCAGGCGCAGCCGATTCCCGGCACCGTGCCGAA
>CAIXDS010000138.1 GCA_903918195.1 uncultured Acetobacteraceae bacterium
CGAAGATGGCCGTCATGCCCACGTCGTCGACGTGCGGCACGTAGTCATAGGGCGTGCCGCCATTGGTGCGGAACCGGGCGAGCGCCGGCCCCCAATGGCCTTGGGCCTTCCCCATCGGGAAGTTGTCCAGGCTCGAAAGTCCGGCGAAGTTGCGCGAGTTGATTGCCCCCGGCCGGGTGCGCCACTCGATATTGCCGGGAAGCTGCGACCAGAAGGCCGCCTCCATGCCGATGCCTTCCTGCACGACGACCGACCCGGTGTCGGTGAGCCGGGCGCGTGCCCGCGCCCCCCGGTCGCCGAGCTGCGTGAGATCGTCCGCATAGACCGCGAGACTCAGGTGATGCGATCCCATGACGAACTCGTTGGACGCCAGCGCATCCTCGGCCTCCGCCAGCCCCTCGATCTGGCTCAGCGCCTTGTCGCCGGCGCTCGCCATCTGGCTCGACTTCATCGCCAGTCGGCCATGCGCCTGCGCGCGGGTCAGGAAGGAATAGGACTGGCTGAGCACCAGCGGGAACTCCGCGCTCAGCAGGGTGTTGAGCATTCCCGGGCGCGTCTTGGCCGGGTATTCACGGAACGAGAAGATCGTTCCCACGTAGTGCTTGGCGTCCTTGACTCTGCGGTGGATGTCTGAATCGATCGTTCCGTATCAGACGGACGGAGACGATTCGTGGCTGCCAAGGAGATCGCCGTAAAGAAGTATGTGGTAAGGCTCAGCGACGAGGAGCGAGAGCGGCTGACCGCGCTGATCAGCAAGGGCAAACACCCGGCACGGCAGCAGTTGAAGGCGCGCATCCTGCTGAAGGCTGACGCATCGGACGCTGGCGAAGCGTGGAGCGACAGCCAGATAGCGGCAGCCCTGGAGACCAGCGTTGACACAGTTGCTCGGGCTCGCCAGCGCCTGGTGGAAGAGGGCGTCGACGCCGTCCTGACCTGCAAGCATTCGCCAGCCTCGGCCAGAAAGCGCATCTTCGATGGAGAAGCCGAGGCGAAACTGGTCGCTTTGGCCTGTTCTACGCCGCCAGCGGGACGGGCGAAATGGACGTTGCGGCTTCTGGAGGAGACTGTGGTGGAGCTGAACATCGTTGACCAGGCCAGCGACAACACGATCGGGCGGACGCTAAAAAAAATACGCTCAAGCCCCACCTGCAAAAACAATGGGTCATCCCGCCGGACGCCAACGCCGCCTTCGTAGCCAGCATGGAGGATGTGCTGGAAGTTTATCAGAGGCCCCACGATCCAGCCCGTCCCGTGGTCTGCCTGGACGAGACGTCAAAGCAGCTGATTTCCGAAACGCGGGTGCCGATCCCGGCAAAGCCAGGGCAGGTTGCCCGCCACGACTATGAGTATGAACGCAACGGCACGGCCAACATCTTCATGATGTTCGCGCCGTTGGAAGGCTGGCGGCACGTCAAGGTGACCGATCGCCACGCCGCCGTGGATTATGCGCAGGTCCTCAAGGAACTGTCCGACACGCGCTTTCCCGACGTCGATAAGATCGTCCTTGTGCAAGACAATCTCAGCACCCACAAGCCAGCTTCGCTCTACGAAGCCTTTCCCGCCGCCGAGGCACGTCGCCTCGTCGAGCGCTTCGAGTGGCACTACACCCCCAAGCACGGCAGCTGGCTGGACATGGCCGAATCCGAACTCGGCGTGCTGTCGTCTCAGTGTCTCGATCGCCGCATCCCCGACAAGCAGACCCTGATCGAGGAAGTCGCCGCATGGGAGGCCCGCCGCAACCGCCACCACACCAAAGCTGACTGGCAATTCACCACCGCCGACGCCCGCGTGAAACTGAAGCGGCTCTACCCCGCACTATGAAAGACTCGGGGCAGTAGCTTTCGCCGGGGGGACGGATTTCGAAGCCACGTTTCCCGCAGATGACCCGGTCGGTGTAGATCGACGCCCCCAGCGATCCGCTCACGACCGGGACGGGCATCCACCGGCAGGTAATGATCAGGCGCAGCGCCTCGCCGATCTCGGTGAACACCACCTCGCCCTTCTCGCGGAGGCCGAGGCGGCGGATGCCATAGGCTTCCAGGCCGTTCGCCAGAACGTGCCACAGATCTTCCAGCGTCCGCAGAATGCCGGCGTCGCCATTCGACGCCGGGCCTTTGCGAAACCGCGCGATCCTGCTGCCGGCCTTGCCGAGAAGATTGCGCTGGGAGACGATCAGCGAGAAGAAGTAGTCGTTGCGGAACAGCCTACCGTTCAGCACACGATCGCGATAGGCCCGGTCGAGCCCGGCCGCGAAGCCGGACCGGAACGCGGCATCCGGCAATTCCGGCACGTCGGGGTGACGGATCAGGTGCGTGCAGATGTTCACGTTGTCATCCGCGATGTTGCGGAACAGCGTGTTGAGGTTGCGCAGACGCGCGTTGCGCATCTCCGGCTCCTCCAGCTCGAAGGCCATGCCGCCGACATGGCCCATGGCCATCACCGAGCCGTCCCGCAACAGCACCGCCTGTTCGGCGAGGTGCCCGACATACGGCAGATAGATCTCGCCGGACCGTTCGCTGGCACCGCCGTCCCCGAGCATCACGCCATCCCCCGGCCACGTGCCGGGACCCGGATCGGATTGGGGCTGACGGACGCCCCGCCCCATGTCGATCCATCG
>CAIXDS010000139.1 GCA_903918195.1 uncultured Acetobacteraceae bacterium
AGCCCAGTGAAACGGAACATTATCCAGCCAATCAACTCCGGAGTTCTTCATCGGGACGTTGGGGGCCGAACCCTTGGCGACCGCGTGGGAGATGACGGCCTGCCGCTTCTCCTTCAGCAGCGCGATCAACCGTTCCTGCTCGGCCACCAGCGCGTCAATCTTGGCGGTTTCGCGGTCGAGAAAGGCTGCGATTGCGAATTGCTCATCGCTTGGCGGAATAAGCAGAGGCGTGCCCGCAAGCTTTTCCGCAGTATAGTGTGCGATGGTCGAGCGATTGCATATTACATCAAGAAAGCCATTGGCCTTCAAGTTCATCAGCCAGTAAGCAAGATATCCTCCGAAATTGTTCCCGAATGGCCGAACTCGGTTTACTGAGTTTTGGAAGCCGTATCCGGGAAGGTCTGTGCGCAGGAAGGCGCAGCGCCCTGCGTCCCCTCCTTCACAGACAACGAGATCTCCAGCACGAAGCGTGAGCGCGTTTGCCTCGTTATCGGAAAACCACATTTCTTTGACGTCATCAAGCGCTAGCGCGCCATCTTGAACGTTAGCCGACCGAAGATATGGCTTTGTCTGCCGCCTATCATCGTCGCCAACTGTGACCACCATTTTCCCCAGCGTCACCTGGAAGGCACGCTTGACTGTTCCTTCGATCCAATGTGCTGGGGCCTTACCCGTTGGGGAGATTGCACTTTGCCGATAGGTCGGGTAGCCAGGAACACTCACGCCGCCAGCCCCCCGATCATCGTCAAAATACGGTCCGTCACCTGCTTCAACTCGGCATCGATCACTGCCAGCGGACGCGGCGGCTCGAACACATAGAAATGCCGGTTGAACGGTATCTCGTAGCCCGTCTTCGTTTTCTCGTCGTCGATCCAGGCATCCGGCGCATGCGGCTTCACCTCGCGGGCAAAATACGCCTGCACGTCCTCGGTCAACGGCACATTCTCGGTGTCCCGCAGCGCCGCGTCCGGCTGCGGTTTGCCCTTCTGCTTGCCTTTCTGCCCCAGCACGATCCGCCCCTTATGGTCCCGCGACGGTCGTTCCACCGTGATGCTGCGATAGCCAAAATCTTCGGTGCGGAAGATGCGCGAGAACGGCACCAGCTTGACCGTGCCGCCCTCCGGCGCGCCCGGCGGCGTTTCGCCATCGCGCACCATTTCGGTGCTCGCCTTCCCGTCCGCGGTGGTGACGGTGGCCAACCGCGCTTCGACAAAATCGCCGAACAGGCTGGTCACTCGGGCGATATCGTCCTCGCCCATTTCGCGGCGCTTCGAGCCCAGGGTTTTCCGCATCTTCTGCCAGAGAGAAGAAGCATCGATCAACTGCACCCGCCCCGCCCGCGCCGCCAGCTTGCGGTTGGACAGCACCCACACATAAGTCGAAATGCCGGTGTTGAAGAACATGTCGGTGGGCAGCGCGATAATCGCCTCCAGCAGATCGTTCTCCAGCACATACCGGCGGATTTCACTCTCGCCGGAGCCGGCGCCACCGGTGAACAGCGGCGAGCCGTTGAGCACGATGCCGATGCGGCTGCCGCCATCCTTCGCCGGCCGCATCTTCGACATCAGGTGCAGCAGGAACAGCAGCGAGCCATCGGAAATGCGCGGCAGGCCGGGGCCGAACCGCCCGGCATGGCCCATCTGCTCCGCCTCCCGCCGGACATCCTTTTCCACCTTCTTCCACTCCACCCCGAACGGCGGATTGGACAGCATGTAGTCGAATTTGCGAGCGGCGTGGCCGTCGTCCGATAGCGTGTTTCCCGGCACGATGTTGCGGACATCCTGGCCCTTGATGAGCATGTCCGCCTTGCAGATGGCATAGCTTTCGTCGTTTAGTTCCTGCCCGAACATGGTCAGCGAGGCGGCCGGGTTGTGCTCGCGCAAATGTTCCCCGGCCACCGACAGCATGCCGCCGGTGCCGGCGGTCGGGTCGTAAATGGTGCGCACCACCGGCTTGCCGGGGGTCAGGATGTCGCTGTCCTCGATGAACAGCAGGTTGACCATCAGCCGGATCACGTCGCGCGGGGTGAAGTGCTCGCCGGCCGTCTCGTTGGAGATTTCGGCGAATTTCCGGATCAGTTCCTCAAACGCCAGGCCCATGTCGTGGTTGGTGACCGCGTCCGGGCTGAGGTTAAAGGCGGAGAACTTCTCGGCCACCTGATACAGCAGCCCCGATTTGTGCAGCCGGTCGGCCTGCTCGGCGAACCGGAACCGCTCGAACACGTCCCGCACCGCCGGCGAGAATCCCTGGACATAGGCGGCGAGGTTGGTGGCCAGGTGGTCCTGGTCGCCCATCAGCTTCTTCAGGTCGAGCCGCGAGGTGTTGGCGAACGGCACGCCGGTCAGGCGCAGCAGGAACGGCTCCGGGTTGATGCCCTTGGCCTCCTTGGCAGCTTTTTCGGCCAGCACGGCGGCCTTGCTGGGTGCCAGCACGCAGTCCAGCCGGCGCAGCACGGTGAAGGGCAGGATGACCTTGCCGTATTCGGACGGCTTGTAGTCGCCGCGCAGCAGATCGGCGACGGACCAGATCAGGGACGACAGCGAGGCATGGCTCATCAGGCTGGGTTCGCTTCTGTGGCCGCGGTTGTGGCGATTGCGGGGCGGCCCGGATGGTCGGCCGCCGGGATCATGGTCGTTGGGAAAGCGCGTTGAGGCAAGGTCCACGAGGACCGCGAATGACTGGGGTCGCGGGGGGCATGCTGGCTTTGTTCTCCCCCAGGTTCTGGACGGTCTCATCGGCTCTGATGGAATAGGGCGTGCCGTTCGTGGCCTGCGACATGCCGACCGCCACCCCGTTCATGCTGCACGTCTATGCCGCCATGGCCGAGGAAGAGGCCAGGGCGATCAGCCTGCGCACCAAGGTGGCGTTGGCGGCGGCGAAGGTCCGGGGCGTGAGGCTCGGCGGTTGGCGCGGCGGCGCACCGCGCGACACCACCGCGGCGACGGCCGGCGTTGCCCGGAAGGCGGACGCCTTCGCCGCCGACGTCGGTCCGATGGCAACCGACATGCGCCGGCGCGGACTGTCGCTGCGCCAGGTCGCCGCCGAGATGACC
>CAIXDS010000140.1 GCA_903918195.1 uncultured Acetobacteraceae bacterium
CAATCGTTACCGCCGCCTGACTCGTAATTTGGAACAAAGTCCAGCCGCCGCAGAAGATGCGGTCGAGATTGCCAATGTCCACCGCGTCCTTCGCGCCTACTGCCGCGAAAAAGCGTCTATGGGATAGTCAAACAGGCTCTGAGAACCGCTGACCGGTCGCGGGCGGCATCCCTGCCCCTCCGGCGCACCGCGGCGAAGGGGTTGAAGGTGAGCAGCTCCTCCTTGATCGCCCAGCCGTACATAGCGGCGCCGTAGCTGCGCACCCGGCGCGCGTTCGTCTCGCCGCGAATTTCCGGCGCGGCGGAAGCCTCTTTTCCGCGCGCTTTCGCGGTTTCGGCGGTGCCGGCGGGAACAGTCACCGGACGGATAAGGGCATCGATGGCGCGCCGCACCGTCGCCGTATCGATCTGCGCCGCCGGCAGCCCGGCGAGGTTGGCGAGGTTCACCCGCAAGGCCCGGGTCGCTTCACGCCGGTAGCCCGGGCGGCAGCGGCGCGCCAGCCATTCCGCTTCCCAGCGGTCGATCAGCCTGGCGAAGGTGAAGGCGTCGCCCTCGGCCTGGCGGCGGCGCGCCTTGGCGGTTTCGGCCTCGGCGGCGAGGACGGCCGCGCGCTCGCCGGCTGGATCTCCGCCGGCAGCCACGCGACCGCGCGCTTCCTCGGCCAGGCGGCGGGCCTGCGCCGGGGTGATCTCACCATACCGCCCGAGGCGCAGGCGGCGCACGGCGGCACCGCGGCGGTACTGGAAGATGAAGGTTTTCGTGCCGTCCCGGGTGACGCGCAGGGCGAAGCCGGGCAGCTCGTCATCGAAGACCAGCCGGTCCTTGCGGCCTTCCGGGCAGGTTAGGACATCAATCTCACGCTTGCCGAGTTTCATCGATGCCCTGCCGCGCCGGTAACACATGGAACACATAGCCGAGGGCTATGTGTTACCGGGTTTTCCGGGGAAAACTAGAACAAAAACAAGGTACTATACTATTTGAGAACACATAGAACACATAGAACACATAGAACACATAGAACACCTGCTTTTTCGTGTTCCCCAGCCCCAGGCACGGAACGCACCACGAACGCGACCATCAGATTGGACCCCCGTCTTATCCGCGGACTCACCGCGGACTCATTTGAACGGGTATCACGGGCGGTTCGTGTCGTCTCCTGTCGCGAGACGGGTTACAGCGCCCTCTTACAAACCCCTGATCAAAGGGGGTTTTGGCGGCTCCCGTCGTCTTGCGGGCGTCTCCTGACATGAGGCAGGGTTAGATTTCCAATCTAAGGGTCGCGAGTTCGAATCTCGTCGTCTGCTCCAATAAATCAACGACTTAGACCGGGTTTTCCTTCTGACTTCGCGCCGGAAATCGGGATTGGGTAACGAAATGGGTAACTTGCGCCCGGCCCCGTAGGGGTTGGGAGCGGGGGGTACTTTTTCGATTTTCCAGATCGAAATTCCCGAAACGTGGAAAAACCACGCAGGCAGGGGCGAATGGAGCGGCTCGGCGGCCGAAACCGGCCCCCCCCTCGCCGGACGATCAAGGAGGGTCGCGCCGAGCTGGTCACCAGCACCAGAACGAGCCGGATGACCTGGTGCTGCGGCTCGGCCCCGCCGAGCTGGTCACCAGCACCAGCACGAGCCGGATGACCTGGTGCTGCGGCTCGGCCCCGCCGAGCTGGTCACCAGCACCAGCGCGAGGCGGATGACCTGGTGCTGCGGCTCCCTGGCCAGGGTTCTGCCCATACCGAAAACCCATGTTTTCCGTATGGGCTTTGGGCAGGGTGGCAAGGCCGCAGAAACCCTGGCTTCGGCTGCGGCTGTTTCAGGTGTGATTTCCGCTCGGCAAGGCGGCATCATTCCGCCCGCAACAGGAGGGGCCGAACATGGCGGGCAAGGCGAAGCGGGTAGCGCTCTATCTGCGAGTGAGCACGGACGGGCAGACCACCGACAACCAGCGTCAGGCGTTGATGGCAGTCGGGGAACGGCGCGGCTGGAACGTGGTGAAGGTCTATGAGGATGCCGGCATCAGCGGCGCCAAGGGACGCGACAAGCGCCCCGGCTTCGATGAGGCGATGAAGGATGCAGTGCGGCGCCGCTTCGATGTGCTGGCCATCTGGTCAATCGACCGTCTCGGCCGCAGCACGGCCACCGTTGCCACGGCACTGGCCGAGTTGGATGCCGCAGGCGTCGCGATCTATGCAGATCGCGAGGGCATGGACGCCACCACGCCGCACGGGCGCGCTATGTTGCAGATGGCGGCGGTATTCGCTGAGCTGGAACGCGGCATGATCCGCGAGCGGGTCAACGCTGGCCTCGCGCGGGCCAAGGCCCAAGGCAAGGCGCTCGGCCGGCCGAAGGTGGCGCCTGCCACGGAAGCGGCCATCCGCGCCCGTCTCGCGCTCGGCACGGGCATCGGCAAGGTTGCGCGCGAGCTTGGTGTAGGGGTTTCTGTCATCCAGCGCGTGAAGGCCGAGGCTCGCGCGCCCGCCTGACGCCTACACGCCCGGCAGGCGCGGCGCGGCACCGTCCTGCGCCGCGTCTGGCCTGCCCTGGCGCGGTCCTGCCATCGCCTCGCCCTCGGCAGCCTCCCGCCACCGGCGAACGTCCTCCACCCGATACCACGCCCGATTTCCGCGCACGTGATAGTCCGGCCCGCGCCCCTCGCGCGCCCATGCGGCCAGCGTCGACGGCTTCACCTCCAGCAGCGCCGCCGCCTCGGCCCGGCGCCGCAGCGCGCGCACCTCGCCCGCGACCGCTTCCACCCGCCGCGCCAGCCGCGCCACCTCGCCCCTCAGCCGCGCCACCTCTGCCGCTTCGTCCGCCATCGGTCCGCACCTCGCCAGACCCCATTATTCAACCATTACCGGACACACTTTCAAGCGATTTCAGACGGTTGCGCGTTTCGCGCGCGTTTAGCCTCCCGGTCTATCCTCAAAAAGTGTGGGATCAGTGGGTTCAGTGGGATCAGAGCCGAAAACACGAGTTATATCAGTGTTCTATCTGATCCCACTCCGGTTTTCAGGGTGAACCCACACTTTGGATGACTGGGATCAGTCGGGCTTGCCGGATCGTCCTGACTGATCCCACTGATCCCACACTCGAAAAAGTGTGGGATCAACCCAGTGGGATCATATAACCTATTGATATATTGTATTAATATACCAGAAGAAAGATACTGATCCCATGAACCCACAAGGTTTGTCGTGAGACCGAAGACCGGTGCTTTCCTGCCTGCCCTTCCCCAGACGAAAACGGCGCGGAAAATGTTCCCGCGCCGCCGCCGCCCGCCGTCCGCCTCGTCGCCCTGGCCCCGGACGTGTGGCCCCGGAGTTTTCCAGGACCGGGGCCACCGGGGCCAGTCGGATCGGATGCCTCCGATTCAATCGTCCTGGTCACCGCCCCCGATTGCCGCAGCCGTCGCCACAATCAGGCGAGGCTGCCCGACGCCGGGAATGCGCCGGGGCTTCAACGTCCACCGCTGCACGCCGGCGACCTTCTCGCCCTCGATCAAGCCGGCCCTGCCGAGTCGTGCCCGCGCATCCCGCCCTTCCATGCCGAGTGGCGCGGCGATCTCCGCGTCGAACACCTCGGGCACGATGCCATAGACCCAACGGACACTGATCAGGCCGGGGCTGCCGTTTTCGTCCGGTTTGGCCTCGTCTTTCCGCCACCGCCAGCCCGCCCGCGCGATCGTTTTGACCTCGGATGTTTCTTCCTGCTTCTCGCCGGCCACCTCGAACCGTGCCGACCCGTGTAGCGCCAGGAACTTCCGGAAGGCTGCGAACAGATGATGATCCTCCCGGCTGCCGGTTCCGCCGCGCTCATCCTTCCAGGCCTCGAAGATCACGGCTGCCGCTTGGCTGGCTTCACCCTCGGCCCATCCGGTGATGCCGGCGGCGGTCGCCAGCTCGCCCGCCAGTGCAACCACCGCAAAGCGCCTGGCGGCCCGCTGCACCTGACCGTCAGCGCCGGGCTTCACCTCTGCGCGGCACCAGCCAGCAACCTCTGGCGACACTCAGGAATCCCCTCATTTTTGTTGCCTGGGGTAGAGGCGCGATTCGGCCACAATGGGTAGACGCTCCAATCGGTTACGGGATGGAGCGGCGGCATGGGCACGGCGGATCGAGGGCAAGCGAAATTGGTGGACGTTCGTGC
>CAIXDS010000141.1 GCA_903918195.1 uncultured Acetobacteraceae bacterium
CGCGCCGCTGAAGAATTCCCCCCTTCAGCGGACGGTGAATCGCTTGTTGGCTGACATCCAGGCCGGATTGCCTGCCTGCCGGCGGAATTGGTGGGCAATCAAGCGCTCGACGTGTCTGGCCAATCAGTGGGCCGTCGTGCCGGGGCCAGAGCGGATCGAGCTTTCGCCCGAACCCTTGGCGCATGCGAAGCAGATCGCCGATGCCAGCTATGACCCGGACCAGGAGCGGCTGAGGTTGGCGTTCCGGGACGGCACAACAGTGGATGTGAGCACACGATCATGAGCAGCCACGGCATTACCGACGCCGAGTTTGCCGCGGCGCTGGCGGCCGGCCGGGTCGAGGCCGAGGCGGAAATCCGCGCGCAAACCGTTCGATACGTGGCTGATCGGGATTCGATCGAAATCGTGACAACCCGCAATGCCGGGTTCCTGATCCCCCGTCACCGGATCGGCGCGTTGCAGGACGTGCCGGTAGAGGACCTGGCGAAGCTGGAAATTTGGCCGGACGGGTCGGCGATCGAACTCGAGGACCGGGATATCCACATCAGTGTGGATGGGCTGATGACGGCGATCCTGCCGGCAATGCTGCCGACGCGGACCGTCGCCGCGATCTTCGCGAGTCGTGGCGGCAAAGCAACCTCTGGCGCGAAGCGAATTAGCGCCCAGAAAAACGGTCGCAAAGGCGGCCGCCCCCGCAAGGCCAGAAAGGCCATCGCGTAAGTTTGATGCGGCCTCTATAAGAGGCCCTTCGTGTGCGTAAGGGCCAGTGCTCAATCAGCGCTGCTGATCTATAGTTACGCATAGCTGTTGTAACCATAAGCAGGGGGTTTCTCGACCGTATCGGCGACCTGTTGGTGTTTTTGCAGGAGCTTGTCCAATCCGGCCGCAAGAGGGTCGAGGTCGTCCGCAACGCCGGTTGCCCAGGCGATCCAGGTCTGCACCTCATCCGAGGCAGCGGTGCTGGTCGATGCCACGCGCCGCTGAACTTCGGCGACGAGATGCCGAATTCGCCCGGCGGTCGTCCATGCTTCGGTAGTGGCGACGAGATTCTCGCGACGTGCTTTTTCCATGCGGGCTTGTCGCGCCCGTTCTTGCCTCTGCCGTTCCTGTTCAGCCCGCGCTTCGGCTTCCCGCCGCTGCTCGTCGGCACGCTGGCGCAGAGCCGTGCCGATCGCGACGAGTCCGACGACGATGTCGTTGAGCATGTCTTCCAAGCGCGCGGTGCGGCCATCACTCCATCGCTTGCGGAGATCCTTCCGCCACCAGACATAGGCGCTCGTATGGATGGAAAGCCGGCCGTTCGGCGCATAGTCCCAGTTCGGGATGCGCGTCGGGGGATACTGGCGCTTTTGGGCCGTCTCGGCGGCCGTTGTGGGATTCCCCCGGAACTGTGGACGGTTTGTGGGCTTGGGTGATTATGGGGTGGTGCAGGCCTCTGGAGCGTTCTCCTGTTCGAAGATCATGGGGGATCTGTAGTCGAGCGCGGAGTGCAGGCGCACCGGATTGTACCAGC
>CAIXDS010000142.1 GCA_903918195.1 uncultured Acetobacteraceae bacterium
GCATCGGAGTATGCGGCGGTGTCGGTCATGAATTCGATTGGCTCCAGCTCAGTCTCCTGTTCGAGGAGAAGGGCGAGCAGCACCAGGCTGTCGCGCAGGGTGCCGGGAACTACGATGCCGTTCAGGCCGCTGAATTGGTTGGACAGCAGGTTGTACCAGGTCACGCCGCGCGACTGGCCGAAATACTTCGGGTTCGGTCCGGCATGAATGGCGCTTGCCGGCGCGGTGAAGCGCATGCCGTCCGCCGACGCGACATCGCCAGCGCCCCAGATTTTGACAAGCGGCAGCGCGGCGTGGGCGGACACGATCTGCGCATTGGCGGCTGCGATGGTTTCCGGCCGGATGAAGTTCTGGCTGACCCAGGCCAGGCGTTCGCGGCGGAGTGCGGGAACCTCCTGCCGGCTGACCGCCTCGGTGCCGATATTGCAGGCTTCCGCGACCAGGCCGGCGCACAAGCTGGTCTCGAAATGCTCCACCCTGGCCTGACGCTCGCTGAGATGGGTGAAAGCCTTCGCAAAGCCAGTGCGCTGCATGATTTCCAGGAAGAGGTCGGGCATGCCGGCCTTCGGCATGCGCCCCTGAACGGCCGACCGCAGAGCGCGCAGGCTTTCCGTGTCCTCCAGCCGGTCGAGCGGCGTGACCACAAGGCGGGTTTTTCCGTCCACGGGTTCAAAGCGCAGATCGGGGTTGCTGGCGGCCCTGTCAGCGACAGTGCGGTAGGCGCCATCGAGCAACTGCGACAAGCCTGTGATCTCGGTTTCCGCATCGAGCGAACGGTTGAGTGCCCGGCAGACCACCAGCTTGGACGCTTGCCAAGTCGCGCCGTCCAGCATCCCACGCCGCGGATCGCCGTACCGTGCACCTGGGCGGACAAAAATATCGCGCCGCTTCACGGCGGCGCGCCAGGCATCGATGATCGCAAATACATACGCCCTGGGATCGGCGACGCGGCCTTCCGCGTCCAGCACGTGCGGCTGCCATGCTTTCGGGATTGCCGCTGTCGGCGCATCGCGCATCTTCGCATTGGACCAGTCGGCAATTTGCGCGAGATAGCGAATCGCTTCCTGCACGGCCTTGCCGCCAGGTGCGGCATCCATTTCCAGCCGGGTGGCGATGTTGAAGAACAGGCGGCGCGCCCTGCGCCATCGGGCGAGAAGCTCCGCATAGGGCTTGGCGTCACGGGGCCTGGCGATGGCATCGACCTCGGCCATTGCGGCCACGAGATCGTCGCGGGGAAGCCGCTCGAACAGGGCGTCGCGCCATTTATCCAGCGGCAGGGCGTTCTCTTCAAAGACCAGCTTGGCCATATCACGCAGCAGAATCGCGGCATCGTCGAGATCGCGCAGGCTTCTCAGCCGGGCCTTTTTGTCGGCAGCTTCGGCATCTTTGACGAGATCGGTGATCAGCGCCTCGGCCAGTTCGGCGGCGTCATCCTGCGCCGCTGCTTCGAGCGTATGGAACAGCGCCGCCACGGTTGCCGTCCGTCGCGGTTCCTGGAGGGCGGCAATCGCGGACGGCTTTCCCGCCCGTGCGACCCGCGCCAGCCGCTCCAGGCTCGCCGCCGGAACGCCTTTTGGTGGCGACGGGCGCAGATCGAACGCGCGAATGGCATCGAGCCGGTCGAGGTGTTGCAGAAATTCGCTGGGCGATCGCTGGGTCGGCACGGTTCGCAGCGCGTCCAGCGCAACAAGACTGGTCTCACAGGTTTCATCGAACAGCTTGGCAATGCGTTCGCGCTGTTTGTCGTCGAGAGCCGCAACAAGACGTTTCCAAAGACGCCTTTGCGCCCGGTCCCGGATGCGGCCCACAAGACGTTCGAGAACGCTGACGCCCGGCAGCAGCACCTTATTGACGACAAGCCACGACGCGGCGCGCTCGACCAGAGGGCCGGGATGGTCGTCGCCGCTCCAGCACAATGCATAAAGCCATCGGGTCAGACGAAACCGGGCACGTCCGTTGTCAGCGAATTCCGTGAAGCCATAACGCTCGCGGATCAAGGCGAGATGGCGAAAGCGCTGACCGTTCTTAAGGTCAAAATAGCCATTGAGGCCGGGGGCTTTCTTCAAACCAAGCTGGTCGACCAGGAAAGCCGTGACAGAACCGGGAATTTCGACATCGGCGCCAGGAAAGACGCCGATGAATCTCGCCGATCCCAGCATGAGCGCGAAGCCGAGACGGTTGTGGTCGCCACGCAGCCCGTCGATGATCTCCCGATCACTTCGGTCCAGGTGGAAATACCGCGCCAGCTGATCCGGCGAAGGAGCGGCGGTAAAATTGGCATAGCGGCCAGAACTAACCAACTGGCCTCATGGTACGAATAACGGGACGGAACGGGAACGTGGATGTCGGAAGGCAAGCGTGCCGCGGCACCGGCGCTCAATTTCGGTGACGGCAGGGGCGGCTCAATTGGGTAGACCCCAGCGGGGCGCCGGGACGAGACACTTTCCATGTATCATTAGGGTTGCTTTTGGGGTTCTGGAACACTAACGTTCCGTGGTCTAGATCCTATTGGAACAAAGATGGCCGCTTACGGCTACGCGCGCGTCAGCAGCATCGATCAGGACCTCACCATCCAGCAGCAGGCGCTGCGTGCAGCTGGCTGCCGTGTGATCCGCGCCGAGAAGATCAGCGGCGCTCGCCGCGACGGACGCACC
>CAIXDS010000143.1 GCA_903918195.1 uncultured Acetobacteraceae bacterium
TCAGGTCCACCGGACCGGTGGAATCCACCCCGCCGAATCGCGTCAAGCCGCGTCTTCAACGGCTCCGGAGCCCACCACGACGTCCCATCCAGATCGCAAACCGCCATACCGGCGCTCGCCAGGAACCTGGGCAGTTACGCCGGGGCTTGTATTGGCGCGCGGCGCCGCCGCAGGCGATGTCCGAACCTGCGGCGCGCCATGAGCGCAGGCTGTTCACGCTTTCGCTTGGCGGCGCGGGCATCACTCGCTCTCGCCTTCAGGCACTCGCCCTGAAAGCAGGGCCGGCGCCCCATCTGGGATGCCCCAATGTTCCCCTTTGAGTTCCTAACTTTCGTTCTGCTTGCCGGTATGGCGGTCGGGCTCGTCGCCGGCGACGCCGCGCTGTACGGCGATACCCTCAGCCTGCACATCAACGTCTCGCCGAAAATCGTCGAGGGCGGTTTCGATGCTGCCACTGCCGAACTCGTCTTCATTGCCGAGTCGCCGCGGATCGTGCGCGGCGAGTCGATCATTCCCCCCCCCGACACTGCGCGTGAGTTCGCATCCGACCGTTGTAGGCGCGCTCGCTTCGCCGCTCAGGATGGAGGCGTTGGTCGGCGCGCTGCAGGACCAGTTCGGCTTTGAGCGCCTGGTGGTGAACGCCGCCGTGCTGTCCGGCCCAGCCGACTCGCTGCGCATGCTGATCGTGGCAACCATTATCTTCATTCCGTACGTGGAATTTGCTGACGAGGTGACGGAGAGGTTATCGCCTTCTCTGCTGACGATGGTGCCGGCGTGCTCGGTCTGGTCAAGGACGCTGCGCGCCGCTTCGCGGTGGCCTTCGGCCATCCTTGAGCAGCCCTGCGCGCGCCGGCGGGGCGGGCGCAGGTTGGGACGAAGAAACAGGTGCTTTTGGGCCGAACCAAGGAACAAGCCGTTGGCCGGCCGGTTGGTCATGCCGGGATGGCGGCCCTGTCCTCCCAAGCTGTGCCGCGGGCGACGACAGTGTTGGCGAATATCAGCAACTTGCGGGCGCAGGCGACGAGCGCGGTCTTGTGGGATTTGCCGGCCTTGATGAGGCGGGCGTAGAGCGCCTTGAGAGCAGGGTTCCAGCGGAACGAAGCAGGCAAAGCGGCGGCGTAAAGCGATCGGCGCAGCCTGCCGCGGCCGCCGGCTATATGGCGCTTGTCACTATGCTTGCCGCTATCGTCATCGAACGGGGCGAGACCTGCCAGGGCGGCGGCCTGTTCGCGGCTGATCTTGCCCAGTTCTGGCATACGCAGGATCAGGGCGAAGGCGGTTCGCTCGCCGATGCCGGGGATGCTCAGCACCAGGTCGAAGCGCTTTGCCACATCGGCATGGGCGCGCAGTGCGGTTTCGATCCGGCGCAACTCGGAGGCGCGGCGCTTTTCCAGCCGTTCGATGTCGGCGGCAACCCGCCCCCGCAAGCGGGCGTCATGGATGTGCTCGAGACGGGTCTTGCAGCGGGCGATATCCTCCTCGGTCTGCTCGACGAAGGTGAGTTGATCGACCAGGGCGTCGAGGCGGGGATCGGGTTCGACGCTGGGCGGGTCGATGGCGCAGGCGCAGGCGGCAATAAGGACAGCATCGATCCGGTCGTTCTTTGCCCGCCGCAAATGCAGCCTGGCGTACGCCTTGACCTGCAGCGGTTGCAGCAGAAGAACGGTGAATCCTTTGTCCTGCAAGTAGCGGGTGACACCGCGTTCATAGCCGCCGGTGGCCTCAATACCGACGCGGGTAACGCCGGCTTTGGCGAGTTCGGCGGCGAGGACTTTCCAGCCGGCGCGGCGGTTGTCGACGCTGAAGGTATGCGTCTGGCCATGGACGGCGATGTCGAGCTTGTCCTTGGCGGTATCGATTCCGGCGGTGAGTGTGGTAGAATTTGCCATCTTCGTTGACCCTGCCTTGTGAAGCGAACCTTGAGTTCGGGCAACCATCCGGGTCCGATGA
>CAIXDS010000144.1 GCA_903918195.1 uncultured Acetobacteraceae bacterium
ATTGCAGCGCCTGCACGACGCCGATATTGCGCAGCAGGATCGGCACGTCCCGCCGGACCACCGGCGCGACAGTCACCGGCACGCCGCCGCCCGCCGCCGGCTGCGCCATCGCCGGCGGCTGCAGCGTGACGATCCCGAGCAGCAAGCCGCCCAACAGCCGCCCGGCCCAGCCGCGGCGCGCTGCCTCTTTCCCCAGGCCAGCCATTTTCAAGCGGATCATCGGCATGATTTCCGGTGCAACAAGGGAATGGCCCATGATGGCATCAACCTGCCTGCGGCAACCTGAACCGGGGCTGAACGCGTCCGGCGGGCCTGGATGCAGAGTCCCTGGCTGTGCTTTGCCGGTCACTCATCCTTGCGCGGACGGGACAGCAGCAGGTCCATGGCCTGCTGCAGCGTCAGCCGGCCGATGACCACCCCGGCCACGGCGGCGCAGACCGGCAGTTCGGCGCCGACCTCCCCGGCCCGCGCCACCAGCGCCGGCGCGGTGGCCACCCCTTCGGTGACCGCATCGCGCCGGCCCAGCACATGCTCGAGGCGCTCGCCGCGGCCAAGCGCGAAGCCGAGGCTGAAATTGCGGCTGGAGGTGCCGGTGCAGGTCAGCATCAGGTCGCCCAGGCCGGAAAGACCCGCCACCGTGTCGGCCCGCCCCCCCAACGCCACCGCCAGCCGCGCCAGCTCGGCGAGGCCCCTGGTGACCAGGGCGGCGCGGGCGTTCTCGCCCAGGCCGGCACCGATCACCGCGCCGGCGGCGATCGCCACCACGTTCTTGGCCGCGCCGCCGACCTGCGCGCCCACTGGGTCGTCGTTGCCGTAGATGCGGAAGGAAGGCGTGCCCAGCGCGGCGGCCACCGCCTCGCGCACTGCCGCCACGGTGGCCGCGGCGACCGTGGCGGCGGGCAGGCCGGCGGCGATCTCGTGGGCGAAGTTGGGGCCGCTGAGCACCGCGGCGGGGCGGCCGGGCTGCGCCTCGGCAATCACCTCCAGCGGCAGACGGCCTGTGCCCGACTCGACGCCTTTGGCGCAGACCACCAGCGGCCCGCCCGGCGGCAGAAGCGCCGCCACCGCCCGCATATGCTGCAGCGGCACGGCCAGCAGGACCAGAGGAGCACTCGGCAGATCGCCGGTGACCCGCACCGCGTCGGGCAGGCGGAAGCCGGGCAGGCGTGGGTTCTCGCGCGTCGCCAGCCGCGCCGGGTCGCGCGCCCACAGCACGACGGACCGCCCGGCGCGGACGGCCTGGAGTGCCAGCGCGGTGCCCCAGGCACCGGCGCCCACCACGGCCAGATCACTCATCGGCAATTCGCTCCACCGCAAACCCCTGTCCTGCCTCGCCGGTGCCCAGTCGCGCCAGCAGCGCGGCCAGGATCGGCTCCGCCGCCGCCATGAAGCCGAAAGGCGGGTTCACCACCAGCAGCCCGCATCCGTTCAGCCGCGCCGCATCGAGCGGCTCGCGCAGCCAGAGCTCGGCCGTCACGATATCGCGCAGGCCGCTGTCGCGCATGGCGACGCGAAAAGCGCGCACCGGGGCGCGGTGCTTGATCGGGTACCAGGCGGCAAAAACCCCGGTGGGAAACCGGGCATGGCCGCGCGCGAGACCGGCGGCGAGACTGGAAAACTCGTCCGTCGCCTCGTAGGGCGGGTCGATCAGCACCAGCGCCCGGCGCAGCCCGCCCGGTGGCGGCAGCAGCCCGCCCAGCGCCTCCCAGGCGTCGCGCCGATGCACTGAGGTCTGGGGAACGGACGTCTCGCCGCCGGCCATGGTGGCGCGCAGGGTGGCGTGGTCCTCCGGGTGCAGTTCGCAGCAGGTCAGCCGATCCTGCGGGCGCAGCATCGCCTCGATCAGCATCGGTGAGCCGGGATAGAGGCCGCAATCGCGCACCAGCGACACGTAGTCGGCCAGCGCGGCCGGCGGCTCGTCGAGCAGGCGGCCGATGCCGGCGCGCCATTCGCCGGTGCGTTCGGCCGGGCCGGCGGACAAATCATAGCGGCCGGCGCCGGCATGGGTGTCCAGCACGAACAGGCCGGCCGGCTTGCGCTGCAGGGCGCGCAGCAGCCAGACCAGCAGCGCGTGCTTCATGCAGTCGCCGAAATTGCCGGCGTGGAAGGCGTGCCGGTAGTTCATGGTTGTTCTTTCATACACTCATCTTGCCATGCCAGCGCCCCATGCCAGCGCCATATCGGGCGCATCGAGCGGCCAGCGCGGCCGCGGCGCATGGTCGAGCGGGCTGGTGGCCCCGGCGCGCAGACGCTCCAGGCCGGCCCAGGCGACCATCACCGCGTTGTCGCCGCACAGGCGCAGCGGCGGGGCGGCAAAGCCGAAGCCGCGCGATGCCGCCACTCGTTGCAGCGCCGCGCGCACCGCCTGGTTGGCGGCGACGCCGCCGGCGACCACCAGCAGCCGTCCCTCAGGGTTGCGCTGGCTGAATGCCGCCAGCGCGTGTGCCGCCCGGTCGGCCATCACCTCGGCCACCGCATGCTGGAACGAGGCGGCGATGTCGGCGGCATCGCGCCCGGGCAGCGGGCCGGACGGGTAGGCGGCCACCACCTGCGCCACCGCCGTCTTGAGCCCGGAGAAGCTGAAATCGCAGCCCGGCCGGCCGCGCAACGGACGCGGGAAGGCAAACCGGCCGGCATCGCCCCCGTTCGCCAGCCGTTCCAGCGCCGGGCCGCCGGGCCAGCCCAGGCCGAGCATTTTCGCCACCTTGTCGAACGCCTCGCCCACCGCGTCATCGATCGTGGTGCCGAGGCGCACATAGTGACCCAGCGCCTCAACCGCCACGCACTGGCAATGCCCGCCGGACAGCAGCAGCAGCAAATAGGGGAACGGCGCCCCGCCCTCCACCAGCCCCGGCAGCCGCGGGGTCAGCGCATGCGCTTCCAGATGGTTCACCGCGACGAAGGGCAAATCATGCGCCAGGGCAATTCCTTTGGCGAAGCTGCTGCCGACGATCAGGCCGCCGATCAGCCCCGGCCCGCTGCTCGCCGCCACGCCGCCCAACCCGGCATAACCCAACCCGGCGCGGCCCATCACCTCCGCCATCAGCCCGGGCAGGTGCGCCAGATGGGCGCGGGCGGCGATCTCGGGCACCACGCCGCCATAGCGCGCATGCGCGGACTGGCTGAGCACCGTCTCGGCCAGGATGGTCCCGTCCGGGGCGAGCACCGCCGCGGCGGTCTCGTCGCAGGAACTCTCCACTGCGACAACGGGCCTTGACACTCCATTGCCGTCCAGCATTACACAAGCTTCCATCAGTCATGGCTCGGTTCTAGGATAGGTTAATGGACGACGTCCCTTCCGTCGCGCGGCAGGCCGCGCATCCTGAACCGGCCCAAGGGTCCGGTGCGGGCGACTCTCCCCGGGTGCAGGTGAAGCCGCACACCCACGATCTGCCGTTGCGGGTCGGCACGCGCGGCTCGCCGCTGGCACTGGTGCAGACCCGCGCCTTCATGGCGACGCTGCGCGAGGTCTGCCCTGCCCTGCGCACCGGCGACGCGCTGCAGGAGCATATCATCAAGACCACCGGCGATATCAGCCAGGCCAGCGGCCAGCGGCTGGCGGATATCGGCGGCAAAGGGCTCTGGGCCAAGGAAATCCACGAGGCCCTGCTGGACCGCCGCATCGACCTCGCGGTGCACAGCCTGAAGGACCTCGAGACCGAGCTGCCGCCGGGCATCGTGCTGGCCGCCACGCTCAAGCGCGAGGACAACCGCGACGCGCTGATCCTCAGCAAGGCCTGCGGCCCCGCCGACCCGGCGAACCCACTGGCGGCGCTGCCGCAGGGCGCGGTGATCGGGTCGAGCTCGGTGCGCCGGCAGTCGCAATTGCTGCACGCGCGGCCGGACCTCACGGTCACCACCCTGCGCGGCAACGTGCAGACAAGGTTGGACAAAATCAGCGACGGGGCGTTCGATGCCACCCTGCTGGCGCTGGCCGGCATGCGCCGCCTCGGGCTCGAGCAGCACGCCTCGGTGGTGCTGAACCACGACGTGCTGCTGCCGGCGGCCTGTCAGGGCATCGTCGGCGTGACGGCGCGCGCGGACGATCCCGGCCTGCTCGAGCTGCTGGCGGCGATCGAGGACAAGGCGGCGCGCGCGGAGGCGGAAGCCGAGCGCGCCCTGCTGGGCGAGCTGGACGGCACCTGCCGCACCCCGATCGGCGCCTATGCCCAGTTCGATCCGGCCACCGGCCAGTTGCACGTCACCGGGCTGGTGGCGCGCGCCGACGGCAGCTTCCTGCTCAAGCTGACCCTGAGCGGGACGCAGGCGGACGCCGCACAGATCGGCCGGGAGCTCGGCCGCAACCTGCGCGCTGGCAGCCCGACCGACATCTTCGCCGGATGAGCCACCCCGCCCGGCAGCGCTGAACATGTCGGTTCTGGTGACCCGGCCACAGCCCGGCGCGGCGGAGACGGCGCGCCGGCTGGTTGAGATGGGGCGCACGCCGGTGGTGGCGCCGGCGATCGAGATCGTGCCGGTCGCCGCCGACCTGCCGCCGCCCGGCGACCTCCAGGCCGTGCTGGTCACCAGCGGCAATGCGTTCGTGGCGCTCAGCCGGCATTGCGCATTGCCGCTGCTGGCGGTGGGCGATGCCACCGCGGCGAAGGGGCGGGCCTGCGGCTTCACCGTCGTGCACAGCGCTGGCCGCGACGCCGACGCGCTGGCCGAACTGGCGGCGCGGGTTTGTGATCCGGCCGGACTGCCGCTGCTGCTGGCCAGCCAGGAGGGCGAGGGGCGCGCGCTGGTGCGGGCCCTAAGTGCGGCCGGATTCACCGTGGTGCACCGCAGCGCCTATGCCGCCCGTCCGGTGCCGGTGCTGCCGGCGGCGGCGGAGGCGGCCTTGCGGGACGGCGCGGTCACCCATGCGCTGTTCTTTTCCCCGGCGACCGCGCGGGCGTTCGTGGCCTCGGTCGCCGCGTTGCCCGCCGGGCTGTTCGCCCCGATCGACGCCCTGGCGATCTCGCCCGCCGCCGCTGCCGCGCTGGACTCCCTGCCCTGGCACCGCATCCGCGTCGCCGCGGCCCCGAACCAGGACGAACTGTTAGGGCTATTGCCATGATCGATCTCGCCCCGCGCGGAAATCCGCCGCGCAAAGGGTCCACCGGGCTGCCGAGGTCGGCAGGGCCGAAATTGCCCCCGCTGCCGCCGCCCGCGCCGCGCCGGCGCAGCGTGCTCGGCGCGTTTGTCGTGCTGGGCTTCCTGGCCACCGCCGCCGGCGGCGGCTGGCTGTGGTGGCAGCAGCAGGACATCGCCGCCCGCATCGGATTGCCGTCTGCTGTTGCGGCTCCCGCGGCCGGGACCGAGGGAAGGTTCAGCGCGCTGGAGCAGCGGCTGGCACAGCTTGAGCAGCGCCCTGCACCCGCGCCCGACGACCGCATCGGACCGCTGGAACAGCGCCTCACAGCGCTCGAGCAGCGTCCCGCCCCCGCGCCGGATGAGCGACTTGGCACACTGGACCAGCGCCTGACGGCGCTCGAGCAGCGCCCTGTTCCGGTGCCTGAGGTGCTGCCGCCGGAGCCGCCCGTCGCCCCCCCGGCCGCCGGTTCGGCCGAGGCTGCGCCCGTCACCGAAGCTTTCCTGGCAACCCGGCTGCAGACCCTGGAGCGGCGGGTCGCCCGCGCCGAGCAGGCAATCAGCACCGGCGCCGCCCGGGCGTCGCGTCTGCAGGCCGCCCGCGCGGCGCTGGAGTCCGGCCAGAAGCTGGGCGACATCCCCGGCGCGCCCGCCGCGCTGGCCAAATTCGCCTACGCCAACCCGCCCACCGAGGCGTCGCTGCGCCTGTCCTTCCCGGCGGCCGCCAGTGCCGCCACGCAGGCCAGCGATCCCGCCAGCGCCGCGCTGCCGATGACACAGCGCATGTGGCAGAAGGTGCAGACGCTCGCGACCATTCAGGAGGGGGAGAAGGTTCTGGTCGGCCAACCCGTGACGCGCGTGCTGGCGCAGGCGCAGGCGAAGCTCGATGCCGGCGACCTCGCCGGCGCGGTGGCGGCGCTGGACCCGCTCGATCCGGCCGCGGCGAAGGCCATGGCAGCCTGGCGGGACCAGGCGCAGGCGCTGCTTGATGCACGGGCGGCGCTGGCCGCCCTGGCGCGCTCCTGATGATCCGCGCCATCCTGTTCGTCATCGTCGCGGCCATTGCCGTCACGCTGGCCTGGTGGGTCTCCGGCCTGCCCGGCCATGTCAGCGGCACCGTCGCCGGCGTGTCGTTCGAAACCTCGGCGCCGGTCGCCATCGCCGTGCTGGCGGGGTTCGTGCTGGCGGTGCATCTGGTGCTGCGCCTGCTGGCCGGGCTGCTGCACCTGCGCGGCCGGCTCGGCGGCTGGAAGGCGCAGCGCCGCCGCGTCACCGGCGACGACGCGGTCACCCGCAGTCTGGTGGCGCTGGCCGCCGGCGAGGCGGAGGAGGCGCAGCGCGAAACCGAGCGGGCAAGGCACCTGCTGGGCGACACGCCGCAGACCCTGCTGCTGGCCGCCGAGGCGCGGCGCCTCGCCAACGACGACGAGGCGGCCGAGCAGATCTACGAAGCCATGGCCGAGCGCAAGGACGCCGCCTTCATCGGCCTGCGCGGGCTGTTCCGTCAGGCGCTGGCCCGCGAGGAGTGGGACACCGCCGCCGACATCGCCCGCCGCGCCGAGGCCGTCCACCCCGGCGGAACCTGGCTGCGCGATGAGCGGACTCACCTGGCGATCCGCACCGGCGACTGGTCGCAGGCTCTGGCGCTCGCCGGTCCCGACGCGCCGGAGGCCGATTTCGCCATTGCGGCGGCGGCCGCCGAGGGCGACCCGGTGCAGGCGACCAAGCTTGCCCGCCGCGTCTGGAAGGCCAATCCCGGTCTGACGCCGGCGGCGTTGCTCTATGCCGGCCTGTTGCGCCGCGCCGGCCGGGAACCACGCGCGCTTTACGTGGTGCAGCAGGCCTGGACGCGGTCTCCCCATCCCGAACTCGCGGCGTTCGCGCTGGCGCCGCTGACCGACCCGCAGGAGCGGGTGAAAGCGGCCACGCGGCTGGCCGAGCAGAACCCGACCGACCCGGAAAGCCATTTCCTGCTGGCGCGCGAAACCCTGGCCGCCGGCATGCCCGCGACGGCCCACCGTCACGCCGACTCCGCCCGCCGTGCCGGCCTGATCGAGAAACGGCTGTGGCTGCTGCTGGCCGATATCGAAGCGGCGGAGCGCAGTGATACCGAGGAAGGCCGCATCGCCCAGCGCGACGCCCTGCGGCAGGCCGCCGCCGCGGAAGCCGACTCGGGCTGGCGCTGCGAATCCTGCGGCGCGGTGCAGGAAAGCTGGGAGCCGGCCTGCCCGGCTTGCTACACGCCGGGGCGCGTGCGGTGGGGGCGGCCGACGCGGCTGGTGCTGCCTGCGCCGGGGTAAGGAAGGCCAGGGCTCTGCCCCATAGGCACTAGGTTAAGCTATCTGATTGATTTAATTGGCAAAATAAAAGGGCCAGAGCTGTGTGGGAAGCGGCGCCTTCCACGAAGGCTCCTCACCACTGGGATGCCGGACGCGATCCACACCTGCCAGGGATTGG
>CAIXDS010000145.1 GCA_903918195.1 uncultured Acetobacteraceae bacterium
ATCGTTACCGCCGCCTGACTCGTAATTTGGAACAAAGTCCAGCCGCCGCAGAAGATGCGGTCGAGATTGCCAATGTCCACCGCGTCCTTCGCGCCTACTGCCGCGAAAAAGCGTCTATGGGATAGTCAAACAGGCTCTCACGCGACGGGGCGGACGCATCTGTCGCGATCGGAACACTAGTGTGCACCAAGACCCAGGCGAGCTACCAGCGCCGTGCCAGACAACGTCAGCAGGACCTGAAGGATCTGGACCTGCTGGCGGGGTAACGGCGCGGCCGCGCCCCACGCAGGTGCCACAGATGGCAGAACACCTACCAAAATCGTTGATGGATAGCCGGAGGAACTCATGACGGAGTCGAAGAAAAGCGATGCTTGCGTTGGTTACACTGATCCGCTGAGGCCGTTGCTGAACATTGGCGAGCCCCGGAGCTACGATCCGACCGAATGGCCCGATTACGCGGCAAAGTTCGGACTGGGGCCCGAACACATTCCCGAATTGATTCGGCTGGCCTGCGACGGGGCGTTGAGCCAGGCGGACTCGGACAGCAGCACAGTCTGGGCACCCATGCATGCCTGGCGGGCATTGGGACAGATGCAGGCGGAAACATCGGCGTTGCCCTTGCTGGCTTTCCTGAAAGCATCCGGGGAGGACGAGGCTGCGATCGAAGAACTTCCCGTGGTCTTCGGGATGATCGGCCGGTCGGCGATTCCCCACATCGCCGGCTTTCTGTCCGATGGGGCACTCCCGGTCATATCGGCCGCGACGGCCATGGGGGGACTCAAGGAAATCGCCAGGCGCCATCCGGAGTGCCGTGGCGAGTGCGTCGGCATTTTGGCGGACATGTTGGACAGACATGTCCAAACAGATCCGACCATCAACGGGTTCGCTGTAAGCAGCCTGATCGATATGGCCGCCGTCGAGGCCATCGAGGCGATCCGCACTGCATACCAGCGAGATTCGGTCGATATTTCGATCTGCGGCGACGTGGAAGATGTGGAGGTGGAACTTGGATTGAGAGAGCGCCGGGCAACGCCGGCGCCGCGGTATCACATGTTGCCCATGGGTGGTTTGGCACGTCCGGATGCGAACCGCATCCAGCAAAGTTCCCATATCGCCGGACACAGCAAAGTTGGGCGTAACGACCCATGCCCCTGTGGAAGCGGCAAGAAATATAAAAAATGCTGCCTGCAATAGCCAGGAATTGTGTGCACCATTTTTTCTGGAGGTTATTTTGGCAAAAACAACATCTAAATCGGCCAAAATCCCGAGCGGCTGGGAAGATTACTTTGTAAATTCGACGAGAATGACCGACCGATTCTGCGAGGAACACCTGAACCGTGAGTACGCGGACCTCGCGCGCCACGCCGTCGCCGCGCTTTGCCGCAAGCGTCCGAGCCCCCTGAGCAGCGGAAACCCGCAAACATGGGCATGTGCTGTGCTATACGCGTTGGGACAGGTCAATTTTCTCAGCGACAAGTCGCAGAAACCATACATGGCGATGGCGGAACTGTGCGGGCATTTCGGTATCGCGCCAAGCACTGGCAGCAACAAAGCCAAGCTGGTCAGAGATGCTTTGGGCATCCGCCAGTTCGACCACAAGTGGACGCTACCAAGCCGACTCGCCGACAGCCCCACAGCTTGGCTGATCCAGTGGAACGGGTTGATCGTCGATGCGCGGCAGTTGCCGCCTGCCCTTCAGGAGATTGCGGTTCAGAAGGGACTCATTCCTTACGTTTGTGAGCAGAAATAAACCCGCACGGCCGGAATTTGTCTGTTAATAATCGACCATGCCGACAAGCCGTGGCGCAAGAACCTGAGGGCTTGCCCGGCTCCAGCGAAACCTTTATCATTTTTAGTTCGCAAGAGTTTGGATGGGGATTTTCGCCATGGTCGGTCGATGCGCTTCCGTACGGCAGGTCATCCGGTCAGCCGGAATCCTTGGGGTGCTGGCGGGCTGCGCGGCAACGCCGATGGGTCCGACTGTCCAGGTCATGCCGGCACAAGGCAAGACCTTCGAGATGTTCCAGGCCGATCTGGCGGCCTGCAAATACTTTGCGGCGGCCGAGGTTCAGGGTCAGGCCGATGCCGCGAACCAGCGCGCGGCCGGCGGCGCGCTGCTGACCGCCGTGCTGGGGGCCGGGCTGGGTGCGGTGATCGGCGGCGCGGGAGGCAATGCCGCTGCCGGCGCGGCGATCGGCGCCGCCACCGGGGCCGGCGGCGGAGCCATCTACGGAGCGAACGCCAGCACGGCGGCCCGTTACAATATCCAGCAACAATACGACGACACCTTCGCCCAGTGCATGTATGCCAAGGGCAACCAGATCCCGGGCTTCGCCCCGCCGCCAGCGCCCGTCGCCTATAGCATTCCATCGTCGGCGCCGGTTGCCGTGGCAGATCCGCTGGTTCGCGAGACGCAGTCCGAACTGATCCGGCTGGGCTACCTGAGGGGCCAGGCAAACGGTATCATGAGCCCGCGGACGTATGCTGCGATCGCCAATTTCGAGCAGGCGAACGGCATGCCGCCGGACGGCATCCCGTCGCCGCGCCTGCTGGCCACGCTGCAATCGACCCCGGCCAGCGCGGCACCGGCCTTTGCCACGGCGCCGGGCAACTGGGGCGGGCCGGCCGGCTGGGTCGCGCCCCCGCCCAGTATGACCCAGTAATCGTACAAAACAGCGCCCGTTACTTCACCTGCACCCAGCGCATGGGAAAGGTATTGTCGGCGGGTTGGGTCAGCTCGATGTTGTCGCGGGCCGCCCAGGTGATGCGCTGCTGGTGCAGCGGGATGAATCCGACCTCGTCCTGCACGATGCGCGCGACCTCCTCGATCATCGCCTGCCGCTTGCCGGGATCGAGTTCGGTGGCGATCAGCGGCTCCAGCTCATCGACCCGCTTGTTGGAAAAGCCGCCGTCGTTGGTAATGCCGATGCCCGGCCGGCCGCGGCTGGCCAGAATGGTGCGGATCACGTTGTGGGCGTCATAGGTGCTTGGCGTCCAGCCGATCAAATAGAAGCTGGTCCGGTAGTTCGGATAGTTCACGTCGCCAAAGAAGCGCACCTTGGTGCGGGCGAACACGTCCACCTTCACGTTAATGCGCGCCAGCATGCTGGCGATCGCGGTGCAGATCGCCTCGTCGGCGATGTAACGGTCGTTCGGGCAATCCAGGGTCACCTGGAACCCATCCGGGTAGCCGGCCTCGGCCAGCAAAGCGCGGGCGCGGGCGACATCCACGGGCGGGCGCTTGTCCTGCGCCGCAGCGTAGCCGTTCACGCCGGGGCCCCACATCAGCCAGGTCGGCCGCCCCTGCCCGCGCATGACCCGGCTGGTGATCGCCGGCTCGTCGATGGCAAGCGCCACGGCCCGGCGCACCCGCTCATCCTTGAACGGGTTCTTGCCCTTCACCGAGGAGAACAGCAGCTCGTCGCGCGCCTGGTCCATGCCCAGGTAGATTGTCCGCAGTTCCGGCCCCTGGATAATATGGATGCCCGGAATCCGGCCGATTTTGTCGATGTCCTGCGGCGGCACCGCGTAGATCATATCGATCTCGCCTGACAGCAGGGCTGCCACACGGGTCGCCGCCGAGGCGATGACGGTGAACTCCACCCGGTCAAGATTGTGCTCGGGCTTGTCCCACCAGCCCGGATTTTTCTCCAGCACAGTGCGCCGGTCGGGCTCGCGCAGGGCCAGCTTGAACGGCCCGGTGCCCATGGCGTTGCGGTGGGCAAAATTCTCGCTGGTGCCGACGATCGCCACCTCGGCGGCGTTGTTCTTCTCCAGCCACGCCTTCGGCATGATCGCCCAGTTGGCGAACTCGCCGGGCAGGATCGGGTCGGGCGCTTTGGTCTCGAAATCGACGGTAAGATCGTCGATCCTGCGCGCCTCCTTCACCGAACTGACGTTCGCCGACATGGAGGAGGTCTTGCCGGTGATGCGCTGGAAGCTGAACACCACGTCATCGGCGGTGAACGGCGTGCCGTCCTGCCATTTCACGCCGGGGCGCAGATGGAAGCGCCACACGGTCGGCGAGGTCTGTTGCCATGCGACCGCGAGCGCCGGCTCGGTGGCGAGCCTCTTGTCCCGCCGCACCAGCGGTTCGTAGATGTTGGCGAGAAACGAGTTCTGCACCGTCTCGTCGAGCGTGTACGGGTCCATCACCCGCACGTCACCATCATTGGCCCATTTGAACACCGCCGCATTGGCAGGGGTCGCGGCAGACACAATGGCGAAGCTCAGCAGCAGCGACCGGAACAACATGCCTACTCCATCGCGAAACGTGATGGGGAGCTTAGCTGCATGGCTGCCGCGTATAAAGGAAGAAAGGCCAGGGGCGCCGCCCCTGGACCCTGCCAAGGGCCGAGAGGCCCTTGGAACCCATTCGTTTTTTAGATTAGCGCGAGTAGAATTCGACGACCAGGTTCGGTTCCATCTGCACCGGATAGGGCACATCCGACAGCTTCGGGGCGCGGGAGAACCGGCCCTTCATGGCGCGATGGTCCACTTCCAGGTATTCCGGCACATCGCGCTCGTTGCTCTGCGCCGCATCCAGCACCGCCGCCAGCTGCTTGGACTTCTCGCGCACCTCAATGGTGTCGCCGTCCTTCACCGAGTAGCTGGGGATGTTCAGCCGCCGGCCATTGACCAGCACGTGGCCGTGGTTGACGAACTGGCGGGCAGCGAACGGGGTGATGGCGAACTTCATGCGGTAGATCACCGCATCCAGCCGGCGCTCCAGCAGCTCGATCAGGTTCTCCGAGGTGTCGCCCTTGCGGCGCACGGCCTCGAAATAATACTTGCGGAACTGCTTCTCGCCGATGTTGCCGTAATAACCCTTCAGCTTCTGTTTGGCCATCAGCTGGACGCCGAAATCGGTCGGCTTGCCCTTGCGGCGCTGACCGTGCTGGCCGGGACCGTAATCGCGCTTGGCGAGCGGGGATTTCGGCCGCCCCCAAAGGTTCACGCCCAGGCGGCGATTGATCTTGTACTTACTTTCGACGCGCTTCGTCATTGCGCGCGGACCTTTCTTAACGGCGCCGCTCGTCCCTGGGTTGGTCACCACGGACGTGGACGGCTTGTTGAACCGGTAGGCCTTTCGCCACGTACGAAAGACGGGCGCGGAGCCCTGGGCTCCGTCCACGTTCCCGGCAGGAGGGGGGGCGTATAGGCGCCGATGCGGGGCTTGTCAAAGCAGGTTAAGTGATGGGGTCCAGGGGCCTCTCGGCCCTTGGCGGGTCCAGGGCAGAGCCCTGGCCTTAACTTCACCCGACCACCCTGCTTGCCAAAGCCTGCCAGCCCGGCTACCCAGCCGCCATGATCTCACGTGGCGACATCGTGATGCTGGGCATCTCGGCCGGCATCGCCGGCAGCATCATCGGCGGGCTCCTATTGTATGCCGGCATGGCGCTGATCGTCAGCGGCGCCAATATCGGCTGGCTGCTGTTCGTGCCGGCCGGCCCGGTCGGGGCCAGCGTCGGCTGGGTCCTGGGCCGCCGCCTCGCCGCGCGACTCCCGCTCGCCTGACCACGCACCGCCGCCGTCCCCCAAACGCGCAACGGCAGGGGGACGGGCAAGCGGCCCGGATCACGCCGCGCGGATACCGGCGATGAAGCTGCCGACCTCGCCGCGCAGGGTTTCGGACTGGCGGGCCAGTTCCTCGGCGGCGCCGAGCACCTGGGTGGCCGCCGCCCCCGCCTCGCCGGACATGCGGGTCAGCGTGCCCAC
>CAIXDS010000146.1 GCA_903918195.1 uncultured Acetobacteraceae bacterium
CAATTCCGCCGCCGACAGATCCATCCGAGTGATCGCTACAGCCATCACCAACCCCGCGAATCGATATCAGTAGACATCGAATCGCAGATCGCGTCCTCAGGATAGCCACCGCAGAGAGTCATACTCACCGGCCGTTGGTATAACACGGGCAGTCGCGCAGCCACGAACGCCTGCGCGGCGGCCACCGCACCCTGGTCGGGATCCCACAGGCGGACCGCGAAGCCCGCGCGCGCGAATACGATTGCCCAGGCACGTCCGATCAACCCCGTTCCGATGACGGCTACCGTGTCCATGTGCTGCTCCTGCATTACCGACCACGATCAGACGTTGCCTTTGTCCTGTCGCCGGTGGCAACGCGGCAAGCCGGAATCGGTTTTCTTGCCCGGACCAACGCGTTACCCATGGATACCGGGAGGTGCCCAGGTGTTGAACCGACTGCCCCTGCAGCTGCGATCCGCCGGCTACGCCCTGCGCGGCGGCTTCCTCGTCCGGCCGTTGCTGATCGCCGTGGCGCTCGGTCTGTGCGGCGCGGTGCTGTCCTCGGTGGAGGAGGCCGCGCCGGTCGTCGCAGCATGGGTTCCCGCCACGCTGTTCCCGTCGCGCGAGGACGCCCAGGTCGCCCAGGTGATCCTCAGCGTCATCGCCGGTTCGATCATGACGGTGGTGTCGATCGTCTTCGCCATCCTGCTGATGACGCTGACGCTGGCTTCGATGCAGTTCTCGCCGCGCATCCTGATCAGCTTCGTGCGCGACCGCGGCACGCAATGGACGCTCGGGATCTTCCTCGGCACGTTCTGCTACTGCGTGGCGGCGCTGCCCGCCGCGCGCTCGATGCCGCACCCGTTCGCCCCGGTGGCAACCGTGGCCGGCGCGATGCTGCTTTCGCTGGTCTGCGTCGGCTGGCTGCTGTTCTTCATCCATCACATCTCGCAGGCAATCAGCGTCAACCACATCGTTGATCGCATCGCGCGCGAAACCGAGCAGGTGATCGACGAACTGATGCCGCATCACCGCACGAACTACGACCGGCCGGTGCCGCCGGCGCTCGTCCCGGAGGAGCCGGAGTTTCCGATCCTGAACGAGACGTCCGGCTACATCCGCTTCATCGATGTGCCGCGGCTGGTGCACTTCGCGCGGATGCACCATCTGCGCGTGCGCGTCACCCGCGGGGTCGGCCATTTCGTGCCGGCCGGCGTGCCGTTGCTGATGATTTCCCGCCGCACCCTGCTGGACCGCGACCGGGCTATGGAGCTGACCGGGGCATTTGACATCGGCCCGATGCGCACGCTGCAGCAGGACGTTGAATTCGGCGTCATCCAGATCGCCGACATCGCGCTGCGCGCCATCTCGCCGGCGGTCAACGACCCCAGTACGGCGATCAGCTGCATCGACCAGCTCACCCGCATCCTCATCCGCTGGCTCGCCCGCCTGCCGCCGGAATCCCGACTGTTCAGCCCGCCGCATGTCCTGCGTGTCGTGCTGCCGTGGATCGAGCTCGAGGGATTGCTCAACACCGCCATCGAGCAGATCCGCGCCTATGCTACCTCCGATGCCGCGGTCAGCCTGCGGCTGCTGCGGATGCTGCATGACGTCGCCGTCACTGTCGAAAACGACGCGCTTCGCCACCACATCGTCGAACGCGGCAGGCGGGTGGTGGACGGCTGCCGGGGCCGGTTGCCAACGGATGACCTGGCACGGCTGGAGCAACGCCTGGCCGGACTCGAAGACCTTGGATCAGCCGCAAATGACCTGAACGATCCTGGCTCCACTCACCACACGCATGGCGAAGCACATCATCAAACGTGAGACTCAAGAGCGGACCCAGGCCGGGCCGATTGCCAGCGCCCATGTTCTGGTCGTCCGCTCACGATCGCCGGACGTGCCGGGCGGCCTGATCCGGCGCCGCTGCCGCCACCTGCCTGCGGCGGGACGCTGGAGACGCTTGCGTCTGGAGGCGCCCGGACCTAGAAGCACCCCAGATGCCGGTGCCCGCAGGGGCTGAAACGGGAACGCGTGAGGGGCCGCTGAGGCGGTCCTTGCCGCGGCTGCTCCCGCAACTGTAAGCGGCGAGCCGACTCCATCGCGCCATTGCCTCGCATGAGGTGAGAAGGCGGAGTCTGGCGAGGACCCGCGAGCCAGGAAACCGGCCGGCATCGAGAGTGCGCGCGTGCGCCCGGACGGGATGATCCGGACGCAGCGGGTGAGAGGCCCGCAGGCGGCAATCGCCGTATCGGATCGGCGTCGATGGCTGCGGCCGTCGCGCCCCGCGTGCAAGGAGCCTGCGCATGCCCGGCATGCCGCTCGACAGCGCTTTGACGGGAACAGACCCGGGCGCTGCCGCCATTCTTCTGTGCGGCCACGGCACCCGCGAGCCAACCGGCGTCGCGCAGTTCGAGGCCATGGTCGCCGCCTTGCGGGCGCGCCATCCGGAACTCCACATCGCGCACGGCTTCCTCGAACTCGCGGCACCTGGCCTCGATGCCGCGGCCGGCCGCCTCTATGAGGAGGGAGTGCGGGACATCCGGGTCGTGCCGGTATTTCTGTTCGCGGCCGGCCATCTCAAGCGCGACCTGCCCGATATGCTGGCGGCCATCGCGCAGCGTCATGCCGGGTTGCAGATCCGGCTCGAGGGTCCGATCGGCCTGACCGCCGACGTGCTGGAAACCGTCCATCGCCTAGCCGGGCGGGCTGCCGCCGGGGGCATGCCGGCGCCGGCCGCCGACACCTGCCTGCTCGTTATCGGCCGTGGCACCTCCGACCCGGAGGCGAACGCCGAGGTCGCCCGGCTCGCGCGCATGACGGCCGAGCGGCTCGGCTGGGGGTTCGCCACCACCGGCTATGTCGCGGTCACCCGGCCTTCCGTCACCGAGGCCATGGGCTTGGTCGATCTGCTGCCGTTCGGCCGGGTGGTGGTGCTGCCGCTGGTGCTGTTCGACGGCAGGCTGCACCAGGGCATCGCCCGCGATATGGCGCTGCGGCAGGCGCAGTCGCCTCGGCAATGGCGGCTCGCCGATCCGTTCTGCACCGACGATGCCTGGCTTGGGGTGTTGGACGCGCATATTGACGGCGAGGCGACGGCGATGCCGTGCCGGCTCTGCCATTACCGCGTGCCCGCGCTTGCCGCCGACGAAGGCGGGCACGGCCACGGCGATCATCACCATGCCCATCACCATCATCCGCACGATCCAAAGGACCCGGCATGATCGCCGGCACGCTCTACGGCATCTCGCTCGGGCCGGGCGATCCGGGGCTGGTGACAGTCAAGGGGCTCGACCTGCTGCGCCAGGCCGATCGCGTCTACTACGCCGGATCGGCCGGCAGCGAAGGCCGGGTCAGCCACGCGCTGCGCATCCTGCGCCACCATGGTCTCGACGAGGCGCGGCTGTCCGGCGTCTACCTGCCGATGTCCGAAGACCCGGCCGTCGCCGACGCCACCTATCGCGCGGCGTTCGCCGCCATGGAAGCCGACTGCGCCCGGCCATTGCGCGTGGCCTTCGCCTGCGAAGGCGACATTTCCTTCTTCAGCACCTTCACGCGGCTGCTCGAGCTGGCCGGACAGGCCGGGCTTCCCGTCGAGATGGTGGCGGGCGTGCCGGCCTTCCTGCTCGGGGCGGCGGTGCAGGGGCGGGTGCTGGCCAGCGGACGCGAGCGCGTCGCCATCCTGCCGCGCCTGCGCGATGCGGCCGAACTCGCGCGCTGCCTCGAGCAGTTCGATGTGGTGGTGCTGATCAAGATCCGCAGCGTCGCGGCCGAAATCGCCGATCTTGCCGAGCGGCATGGCTGGTCGGTGGTGCTGTGCGAATCGCTCGGCATGCCGGGCCAGTTCGTCTCCGCGCGCCCCGCCGACCTGCGTGAACGGGCGCTGCCTTATCTGTCTTTGCTGATTGTGCGGAGGATACAGCCATGAAGCTGAGCGTCGTGGGCATCGGCCCGGGTGGCCCCGATCATATCCTGCCGCTCGCCGCCCGGGTGATCGGCGAGGCCGACACCGTGATCGGCTACCGCTACTACCTGCAATTCGTCGAGCACCTGCTGCAGCCGGGCTGCACCGTGCTCGGTAACGGCATGATGGAGGAGGAGGAGCGCGCGCGCATGGCGGTGGCCGCCTGTGCGCCCGGGCAGCACGTCGTGGTGGTCAGTTCCGGCGATGCCGGCATCTACGCGATGGCAGCGCTGGTTTACGAGCATGTCAGCACGCTCGGCGCCGAGGGCGAGGCGATCGAGCTGCAGACGATCCCCGGCATCAGCGCCTTCCTTGCCGCCGGCGCCCGGCTCGGCGCGGTGCTTGGCCATGATTTCTGCTGCATCTCGCTGTCCGACCTGATGACGCCCTGGCGGATGATCGAACGCCGCATCGAGGCGGCGGCGGCGAGCGACTTCGTGACCGCACTCTACAACCCGCGCAGCCAGCGGCGTGGCTGGCAGATCGAACGCTGCCGCGAGATCTTTCTGGCCCATCGCGCACCGGACACGCAGGTCGCGATCGTGCGCCAGGTGACGCGACCGGAAGAAAGCGTCACTTTGACCACGCTGGCGACGCTGGATACCGGGCTGGTGGACATGTTCTGCCTGGTGCTCATCGGCAACAGCGAGACCTTCCGCTATCGCGATTTCCTGGTGACGCCGCGCGGCTTTCGCACCCGCAAGCCGACCACCGGCCCGGCCATCCAGCAGGAAAGTTTCCGGCTGATCCGCGCCCGCCTGGAACGCAGCGATCTTGATCCGGCGGATGTCGAGGTGGTGACGCGGGTCATCCACACCACGGCGGATTTCGACTACGAGAAGCTGTACCTGTCGCAGGGCAGCCCGGTGCCGCACTGGCACGCCTACCTTGCCAACGGCGGCACCGTGGTCACCGATGTGACGATGGTGCAGTCCGGCGTGTCGCAGGAATTCGTGCGGCGCTATGGCATCGAATTGCGCTGCTGCCTCAACGAGCCGGACGCGGTGGCGCTGGTCGAGGCCGAGGGCCTCACCCGCGCGCAAGCCGGCATGCGGCTGGCAATGGCGCGCCATCCCGAAGCGCTGTTCGTCGTCGGCAACGCACCGACCGCGCTGGGCGAATTGTCCGACGGGCTGCAGGGCGGCACTTTCCGGCCGGCCGGGGTGATCGCGGCCCCCGTGGGCTTCGTCAATGTCGTGGAATCGAAGCTGCGCCTGCAGCATATCGCGACCGTGCCGATCGTGGTCATCCGTGGCAACAAGGGTGGCAGCGGCGTCGCCGCCGCCATCGTCAACGCTGCCTGCGCCTGGGCGAGGTGACGCCGGTGCCTGGCGCCGCCGTCTGTGTCATCGGTCTGTCCAACCGCCCCGGCGAAGCGCCGCGCGCCGAGGTGCTGCAGGCGCTCGCCCGTCACCGCGTGTTCTGCGGCGGCGAGCGCCATCGCCAGCTGGTCGAACCCTGGCTGCCGCCGGGGCATCGCTGGGAGGCGCTGCGCCACACCGCCGGGCTGGTGGCGCTGGCGCGCGCGGCGGGCGAGCCGGTGGCGGTGCTGGCCTCGGGCGATCCGCTGTTCTTCGGCATCGCCGGCGCGGTGCGGATGGCCGCGCCGGATCTGCGGGTCGAGGTGCTGCCCTGGTTCAATTCCCTGCAGTTGCTCTGCCATCGGATCGGGCTGGCCTATGACCGGATGCTCACCGTCTCCGTGCACGGGCGCGGCTGGCACGATCTGGACGCGGCGCTGATCGGCGATGCGGCGCTGATCGGCGTGCTGACCGATGCCACGCACACGCCGGCCGCCATCGCCGCCCGGCTGCTGGAATACGGTTTCGCCGGCTACGTGCTGCATGTTGGCGAGGCGCTGGAAGCGCCGCGGGAACTTGTGCGCCGGCTGACGCTGGCGGAAGCCGCGGGCCTCGAGTTCGATCCGCTGAACTGCGTTGTCCTCGAACGGACGCAGGACCGGCCGCGTTGTTTCGGTATTCCGGACGCGGCGCTGGCGTGCCTCGACGGCCGGCCCGACATGCTGACGAAAATGCCGGTGCGGCTGACCGGATTGGCGCAACTCGACCTGCCCGGGCGGCGCTGCCTGTGGGATATCGGCACCTGCACCGGCTCGCTCGCAGTCGAGGCCCGGCTGGCCTTTCCGCAGCTTGCCGTCGTCGCCTTTGAACGCCGGGCCGAGGGGACGACGCTGCTGGCTGAAAACGCCCGCCGCTTCGGCGCCCCCGGCATCACCGGCGTGGACGGCGATTTCTTCGCGCACGATCTGGCCGCCCTGCCGCCGCCCGATGCGGCGTTCATCGGCGGCCATGGCGGGCGGCTGGAGGCGATGCTGGCGCGGCTGGATGCGGTGCTCGCATCGGGGGGGCGCGTCGTCATCAATGCCGTGCAGGACAGCAGCCGCGCCACCTTCGAGGCGGTCACCGCCGGGCTCGGCTATGCGTCCTTGCCGCCGCTGCGGCTGCAGGTGGATGGCCACAACCCCATTACGGTACTCGCCGCGACAAAGCGGGCGGTGGCGGCATGAAAACCGCCATCATCGCCAGCACCGATCGCGGCGTGCAGCTGGCGTTGCGGCTGCGCGAGGCGCTGGCGGATGCCGCGATCGTTTCCACGCGGCCGGCGCGGGATGCGGCGGTGCAGCCGATCGCGTCGATCGGCGCGTTTCTCGCCGATGGGTTCGCGCAATACGGCGCCTTCGTCTTCATCGGTGCGCTCGGCATCTGCGTGCGCAGCATCGCCCCGTACATCACAGGCAAGGACCGCGATCCGGCGGTGGTCAATCTCGATGAAGCCGGGCGCTTCGTGCAGGCCGTGCTGTCCGGCCATCTTGGTGGCGCCAACGACCTGACCCGCCGCCTCGCGCGCGCACTCGGGGCCGAGCCGGTGATCACCACGGCGAGCGATGTGCAGGATCTCTGGGCGCTCGACCTGCTCGGCCCGGCGAACGGATGGATTCCGGCGGCGATCCCCGATTTCACCACCGTTATCGCCCGCTACGTCAACGGCCGCCCGACCGCCTTGCTGCTGGATGTGCGCGACAGCGGCACGCGCCGGCTCGAACGCAGTGTGGCCGGACACGTCACGCTGTTCTGGCGCTTCGAGGACATCGATTTTTCCCGGTTCGAGCTGCTGATTGCCGTTACCTGGCGGCAGTACGCGGCGCCGGTGCCGGTTCTGCACCTGTGGGCGCGCGCGCTGTGCGTCGGCGTCGGCTGCACGCGCGGCATCGATCCGCAGGCGTTGGCGGCTTCCGCGGCGGCGCTGCTGCGCGCCGAGGGGCTGGCGCCGGCGGCGGTGCACACAGTGGCCTCGGCGCGGCTGAAGCAGGACGAACCGGCGCTGCAACAATGGGCGGCCGCGCTCGGGGCGGATTTCACCACCTTCGACGAAACCGCGCTGTCCGATTGGCAGGTGCCGAACCCCTCGGCGATCGTCGCGGCGCATGTCGGCACGCCGAGCGTTGCCGAGGCGGCGGCGCTGGCTTCGGCCGATCGCAAGGACCTGCTGCTTGCGAAGCAAAAAGCGGCGCTGCCGGACGGGCATCATCACACGCTCGCCGTCGCGGTGAAGCGCACGATGCAACGACGCGCCGGTATCGCCATCGTCGGCGCGGGGCCAGGCGATCCGGACCTGATCAGCGTACGCGGCCGGCACCTGCTGCAGGAAGCCGATCTGATCCTGTACGCCGGCAGTCTGGTGCCGGCGGAACTGACCGCCTGCGCGCGGCCCGGCGCCGAGGTGCGCAGCTCGGCGGGGCTGGACCTCGAACAGCAGATCGCCCTGATGGAAGCGCATTACACGCGCGGCCATGCGATCGTCCGTCTGCACACCGGCGATCCCTGCCTGTACGGCGCCACGCAGGAGCAGATGGCGGAATTCGATGCGCGCGGCTGGGAGTATGTCATCGTGCCGGGCATTTCCGCCTTCCAGGCGGCGGCGGCGCGGCTGCGCTCGGAGTTCACCGTGCCCGGGCTGGTGCAGACCATCATCCTCACCCGTGGCGACGGCCAGACGCCGGTGCCCGAGCGCGAACATCTGGCCGGGTTGGCCCGCCATCAGGCGACCTTGTGCATCTATCTCAGCGCGACCCTGGCCGATGAGGTGCAGCGCCAGTTGCTCGAACATTATCCGCCGGAGACCCCGGTCGCGGTGCTGCACCGGGTGACCTGGCCGGAGGAGCGCGTGTTCACCGGCACCCTCGCCGAGCTGTCCGGCATCGTGCGGACGCAGGCGCTGACCCGCACGACGCTGATCGTGGTCGGAGCGGCGATCGGCGCGCGCCGCAACCGTTCGCATCTCTACGACGGCGGCAAAGCGCACGGCTTTCGTGCGGCGCGCATCGGGGAGGCGGACTGAGCATGCTGCTGGTATTTGGCGGAACCACGGAAGGGCGTCGCTGCGCGGCGGCGCTCGCGTCGGGCGAGCGGCCCTTCCTCTATTCAACCCGGACGCCGGTCGACATGCCGGCCTTCCTCGGCATGCGCGTGCGCCACGGCGCGCTGACCCCGGCGGCACTGGTCGCGCTGTGCCGCGCCGAGGGCGTGCGCGGCATCGTCCATGCCGCGCATCCGTTTGCCGAACAGCTGCATGCGACGGTGCAGGCGGCGGCGGAAACGCTCGGTCTGCCGGTGTGGCGGTTCGAACGGGCCCGCCCGCCGCGCAGCATCGATCCGCTGGTGCACTACGTGCCGTCGCTGGCGGCGGCCGTGGAGACGCTGCTTGCGCTCGATCAGGCCCCGCTACTGGCGTTGAGCGGCGTGCAGACGATCCCAGTGCTGCGGCCGTTCTGGCAGACGCACACGACGTATTTCCGCATTCTCGACCGCCCGGACTCATGGGCGGTGGTGGATGAGGCCGGTTTCCCGCATGCCGGCATCATCGCCGGCCCGCCGGACATGGATGCGCGGGTGATCGGCGATATTGTCCGCGCCCGTGCCATCCGGGTGATGCTGACGAAGGAAAGCGGCGTGCCCGGCGGTCAGCCGGCCAAGATCGCGGCTTCCCGGGCCACCGGCGTGCCGTTGCTGATCGTCGAGCGGCCGGTGCTGCCCGCATCGTTCCGGCTGGTGGCCGACGAGGCGGCGCTGATGGCGGCGATCGCCGCGGCGGCGTCATGACTGCACCCGCGCTGCGCGGCGGATTCACGACCGGCGCCTGTGCCACCGCCGCCGCCAAGGCCGCGCTGCTGGCCTGGCTGGAGCAGCGTACGGTGACAGCGGTTGATATCGCCCTGCCTTCCGGAGAGCCGGTGCGTTTCGCCATTGAGGCGTGCTGTTTCGACGTCGAAGGAGCGACCTGCAGCGTCCGCAAGGATGGCGGCGACGACCCGGACGCCACCACCGGCGTCGAGATCGGCTGCCACGCGACCTGGCGCCCCGAACCGGGCGTCGCATTCCGCCGTGGCGAGGGCGTCGGGCTGGTAACGCTGCCCGGGCTGCCGGTGCCGGTGGGCGAGCCGGCGATCAATCCCGTGCCGCGGCGCATGATGGCGGCGGCGGTGCAGGACGTGCTGTCCGCCCACGGCGGCGGGGCGGTGCTGGAGGTGTTCGCGCGCGGCGGCTGCGAGGCGGCCGGGCGCACGCTGAATGCCCGTCTGGGCATCGTCGGCGGCATTTCCATCATCGGCACCACCGGCCATGTGCGGCCGTTCTCGGCGGAAGCCTATGTCGCCGCCATCCGCAGCGGACTCGATGTCGCCGCGGCGACGGGTTGCCCACAGGTGGTGCTGAACTCGGGCGGCCGGTCGGAAGCGATGTTGCGCGCCCAGCTTCCCGCGCTGCCGCCGCAGGCCTTTGTGCAGTATGGCAACTGGATCGGGGCGGCGTTCGAGTATTTGCGCATGACGACGCTGCGGCGGGCGACGCTCGGGCTGATGCTCGGCAAGGCGGTGAAGCTCGCCTCGGGGGCGCTCGACACGCATAGCCGCGCCGGGTTGTGGGACCGCGATTTCGTGGCCGGGCTGATGCGGCACTGCGGCTACGAGGCTGGGCTGATCGCGCGCGTGGCCGAACTGCCGCTCGCGCGCCAGCTTGGCGAGGTGGTGCCGTTCCGCGCCGCCGAACCGCTGTACCAGGAGATCTGCGGCCGCTGCCATGCGGCTTGCGTGGCGCTGGTGCCCGGGCTCGATCTCGATGTCCGCCTGCACAACGACGGGGCCGGCTGGATTCTCCACCGCATCGGCAGCGCCGCGCAGGATGCGCCATGACCGGGACCGACGACGAAGCCCATCGTTGCCGCATGCAGCGCCGGCAGGACATTCAGCAGCGCCGCGTCGAGGCCGCGCGGCTGCGCAAGGGGCTGGTGATCGTGCATACCGGCGCCGGCAAGGGCAAGACCACCGCGGCGCTCGGCATGGTGCTGCGTGCGCTCGGCCATGGCCAGCGCGTCGCCATCGTGCAGTTCATCAAATCGGCCGGCGAGCCCGCGGAAAAACGCGCGCTCGCCGCCTTTGGCGATCAGCTTCGCTTCCATGCCACCGGCGAAGGCTTTACCTGGGACACGCAGGACCACGCGTGCGATATCGCTGCTGCACAGCGCGGCTGGGCGCTCGCCCGCGGCTATCTGGCCGATCCCGCCTACCGGCTGGTGGTGCTCGACGAGGTCAACGTCGCGCTGCGCCACGGCCAGCTTGCGGTTGCCGATGTGCTGGACGGTATCGCCCAACGTCCGCCCCTGACCCATGTCATTCTCACCGGCCGCGGCGCCCCGGACGAGATTCTGGCGCGCGCCGACCTGGTCAGCGAAATGCGGATGGTCCGCCATCCGTTCCGCGAGCAGGGCGTGCGCGCGCAGCCCGGCATCGAGTTCTGAGCATGAGCGTTCTGCTCGCCCTGCTGATCGACCGGCTGTTCGGCGAGCCGCCGGCGCGGTTGCATCCGGTGGTGTGGATGGGGCGGTATCTGAGCTGGGCGGGGCGGGGGCTGCCCGCATTGCCGCCGCTGCGCGGCTTCATGGCGGGCACGGCGTGGTGGCTGCTCGGCGCGGGCGTGGTCACCGGTGCGGCGGCGGCGCTGAGCGCGGCGCTGCACGCCTGTCCGGTCTGGGTCGAAATCCCCGCGCTGGCGTTGCTGCTGAAGCCGCTATTCGCGCTGCGGCTGCTGCTCGACGAATCCGCGGCGGTCGAGGCGGCCTTGGGCGACGGGGTGGAGGCGGGCAGGGCGCGGCTCGCCCGCATCGTCAGCCGCGATACGACGCGGCTTTCCGCGACCGAGGTGCGCGAATCGGCCTTGGAGTCGCTGGCCGAGAACCTGTCGGATTCGCTGGTGGCGCCGTTGTTCTGGTTCGCTCTGCTGGGCCTGCCCGGGGCGGCGCTGTACCGCTTCGCCAACACCGCCGACGCCATGTGGGGCTATCGTGGCGGGTGGGAGTGGGCCGGTAAATGGGCCGCCCGCGCCGACGATGTTTTCAATTTCGTCCCGGCCCGGCTGACCGCGCTGGCGCTTGCCGGGGTAAGCACGGATCGCCTCGGCGTGCTGGCGCGTGAGGCAAGGCGCACGCCTTCGCCGAATGGCGGCTGGCCGATGGGGGCGATGGCGCTCGTGCTGGGCGTGCGCCTGGGCAAGCCGGGGGTTTATGTCCTTAATCCGGCCGGTGCCGTGCCAGGGCCGGAGGCGCTTCGCCGCGGCCTTCGCCAGGCCGCCGCCGCCGGCTGGACCCTCGGCTTGCTGCTGGCGCTCGTGGCGGCGGTGCGCCATGTCTGACCTCGCGCCGCTGCATGGCGGCACCGATGCCGGCCCCGAACCGCGCTGGGATTTTTCCACCAACGCCAATGCGCTCGGACCGTGCCCCGCCGTTCTGCGCGCGGTACGCGGTGCCGATCTCACCCGCTATCCCGATCCGCTCTACACCCACCTGCGCGCGGTGCTGGCGGCGCATCACGGCACCACACCGGAGCGCATTGTGGTTGGCGCGGGGGCCAGCGAACTGGTCCTGCGGCTCGTCCGCCACGCCGCCGGGCCGGTGCTGACGCTGGTGCCGACGTTTTCGGAATACGCGCGTTGCGGCCGCATCGAAGATCGCCGCGTGCTTGCGGCCGGCACGTCGGAGGAGTTCCTCGATCTGCAACGCCGGCACGGCGGAATTGGCTTCGTCTGCTGGCCGAACAACCCGACCGGCGAGATCTGGCCGTCGGATTTCATGCGCAGGGCGGCGGCCGGCGGCGAGCTTGTCGTTGATCTCGCCTATGCGCCGCTCTGCCCCGATGGCTGGCTCGCCGAGGTGGAAGCAGCCGCCGCCGGGGCCGTGCGCCTGTACGCCCCCAACAAGTCGTTCGGCCTGACCGGGCTTCGCGCCGCCTATGCCGTGCTGCCGCGCGCCTGCCCGAAGCTCGACTGGCTGGCGCCGAGCTGGGTCATCGACCCGGCCGCGGTGGCCTTTCTCGATGCGAGCGTCAGCGCCGAGGCGCTGGACTGGCTCGCCGGCTGCCGGCCGGTGCTGGCGGCGTGGCGGCGCAATCTGGCCGCCGGGCTGGGGCTGACCGTGCGCGAAAGTCCGGCAACGTTCCTGCTCGCCCATGTCGGCGATGCGACGCACGTGACCGGCCGGCTGCGCGAGCGCGGCCTGCGCGTGCGCGACGCGACCTCGTTCGGCCTGCCCGAATGGGTGCGCATCGCCGCCGCGCCGCCGGCGATGCAGGAGGAGCTGCTGGCGGCATTGCCGGCCTGCCGGGACGGGCGGCCATGATCCCCCGCCTGGTTGTCGCCGGCACCGCGTCGGGGGTCGGCAAAACCATGCTGACGGCCGGGCTGATCGGCGCGTTGCGCCGGCGCGGCCTGGTGGTGCAGCCGTTCAAGTGCGGGCCTGACTACATCGATCCGGGCTATCACAGCCGCGCCGCCGGCCGCGCCTGCCGCAACCTCGATTCCTGGATGCTCGGCGATGCCCAGGTGCAGGCAGGCTTCGCCCGCGCCTGCCAGGGCGCCGACATTGCCGTCATCGAAGGCGTCATGGGCCTGTTCGACGGCGCCGCCTACGACGATGACCGCGCCTCGGCCGCGCAGATCGCCCGGCTGCTGGGCGCGCCAGTGCTGCTGGTGCTCGACATCTCCGGCGCCGCCCGCAGCGCGGCGGCAACGGCGCTGGGGTTTTGCCGGTTCGATCCGGCCCTGGCGCCCGCCGGCTTTGCCCTCAACTTCGCCGGCTCGGAGCGGCACGCGACCGGCTGCGCCGGTGAGATCACCCATGCGACCGGCCTGCCCGTGCTCGGCTGGCTGCCACGCGACGCCGGTCTGCGCGTGCCCGAACGCCATCTCGGCCTGCTCCCGGCCGCCGAGAGCACAACGATGGACGCGGTGCTCGATGCGGCCTGCGCGGCGGTGTCCGCGCGTTTCGACATCGATGCCCTGCTGCGCATCGCCGGCGGTGCCGCCGTGCTTCCCGCGTCGCCGCCGGAGGTGCTGCCCGTGGCGAGCGCCGCGGCGCCGCTGTTGGCGGTGGCGCGTGATGAAGCGTTTTCGTTTACCTACCCTGACAACCTCGACCTGATCGAAGCCGCCGGGGCGCGCCTGGCCTTCTTCAGCCCGGTGGCCGGTGAGCGGCTGCCGGCAGGTGCGGCCGGCGTCTATCTGGGTGGCGGCTTTCCCGAACTGCACGCCGCCGGGCTCGCCGCCAACAGCGCGCTGTGGCAGGATTTGCGCGACCTGCACGCGCGCGGGGCGCCGGTTCTGGCGGAGTGCGGCGGGTTCATGGTGCTCACCGAGGCGCTGGTCGATGCCGATGGCGTGCGGCATCCCATGGCCGGCCTGATTCCCGGCAGCGCGCGCATGACGCCGAAGCTGGCCGGGCTCGGCTATCGCCACGCGACCGCGTTGCGCGCGAACCTGCTGGCGGATGCGGGCGAAACCTTGCGCGGCCATGAGTTCCATTACAGCATCTGGGACGTGACCGACGCGTCGCGGTCCGCCGCCTGGCAGGTCCGCGGCACCCGCGCCGGTGGCCCGGAGGCCGCGATCGGCCATGCGGAGCGCGGCCTGCTGGCGAGCTACCTGCACATCCATCTCGGCCAGCGCCCCGATCTGGCGCCGCGGCTGGTCGGGCGGCTGCGCGATTCAGCCGTTCTTCGGAGGGAATGACATGCACATCATGGAAGGCTATCTGCCGGTCACCCATGCGATCGGCTGGACCGCGGCATCGCTGCCGTTCCTGGTCTGGGGCGTGAAGAAATTGAAAGACCGGCTGCGCGACGATCCCGAGGCGCGGCTGCTGATCGCGGCCGGCGGCGGCTTCACTTTCGTGCTGTCGGCACTGAAACTGCCCTCGGTTACCGGTAGTTGTTCGCACCCCACCGGCATCGGCTTCGGCACGGTGCTGTTCGGCCCGGCGATCATGAGCGTGGTCGGCTGCGTCGTGCTGCTGTTCCAGGCGCTGCTGCTCGCGCATGGCGGGCTGACCACGCTCGGCGCCAATTGCTTCTCGATGGCGATCGCCGGCGGCTATTCGGCCTGGGCGATCTGGCGGCTGGGCGGGGCCGTGCGGCTGCCCCCCGGCCTGACGATCTTCCTGGCCGCCGCGCTGTCCGACCTTGTGACCTACTGCGTCACCTCGGTGCAGCTGGCGCTGGCGTTTCCCGACCCGGTCGGCGGCGTCGCCGCCTCCACGGTGAAATTCCTCGGCGTCTTCGCGGTGACGCAGGTGCCGCTGGCGATCAGCGAGGGCCTGCTGACCGTGCTGGTGATGAACCTGCTGCGCAGCCATGCCGGCGAGATCGTCGCCGGCTTCGCACCGGCGCTGAAAGGCGCGGCACGATGAGACGGCAGAATTGGTTGCTCGCCGCCGCCGTCATCGCGCTCGCGGTGCTGCCGCTGCTGACCGTGGCGACTGGCCCCGGCGGTGCCGCGGTGTTCGGCGGCAGCGACGACCATGCCGGCCAGCTGGTCGCGGCGATCCGGCCGGACTACCAGCGCTGGATCAAGCCGCTGTGGCAGCCGCCGAGTGCCGAGGTCGAGAGCCTGCTGTTCGCGGTGCAGGCCGCGCTCGGCACCGGGACGCTCGCCTATTGCCTCGGCTACTGGCGCGGGCGGCGCCGTGCGCAGGCGGACCATGCTGCACGCGATTGATGCCTGCGCGCACACCAACCGCTGGCGCACCCAGGGCGGCCCGATGGCGCTGTTCTGCGCCGGGCTGATGGGCTGCGCCCTGCTGGCGCCGCCGCTCGCCGCCGCCCCGTTCGTCGCCGCGGCAGCCAGCGCCGCGGCGGTGCTGGGCGCGCGCGTGCCGGCCGCGCTGTTCTTCCGCACGTTGCTGGTCCCGGCAGGGTTTCTGGCCACCGGCGCGCTGGCGCTCTGCGTCACCCTGGACCTGGAGCATGCCCGCCTCGGCTTCAGCGGGGCGGGCGCAGCGACGGCACTCGCCACCACCCTGCGGGCCGCCGCCGGCGTCACCGTGACGCTGTGCTTCGCCTGCATCGTGCCGACCGCGCAATGGATCGCCCTGCTGCGGCGGGCCCGCGTGCCGGCGGTGGTGCTTGATCTGCTGCTGCTGGTGTATCGTACCCTGTTTGTGCTCGACGCGGAGTTTCTCGCCATAAGGCGGGCGCAGGACAACCGGCTCGGCTTCCGCACTGCGCGGGTGGCCGGACGCAATGCGGCGCGCGCCGTCGCCGTCCTGTTCCTGCGCAGCCTGCAGCGGGCCGCGCGGCTGGAGCGCGGGCTGGCCGCCCGCGGCTATGTCGATCGCCTGCCGGTGCTGACGCCGCCGAGCACGGCGACGCGCCACACTTATGCCGTCGCGGCCCTCGTGCCGGCGCTCGTCGCCGTTGCCGCCGTGGTGCTCGGGGCCGGGCAATGACCGTGCCGCTGCTGGAAGCCTGTGACTTGCACTACGCCTATCCCGGCGCTGCCGCGGCGGCGCGGTTGTGCCCGGGGCAGCGCTGCGACGCCCTCGCCGGCAGTACGCTGGCGATCCATCGCGGTGCGCGGCTGGCGCTGCTCGGCAATAACGGCTCGGGCAAGTCCACGTTGCTGCTGCACCTCAACGGCACGCTGCGGCCGGACCGCGGCGAGGTGCGCTGTGACGGGGCGCCGCTCGGCTATGGCCGGCGCGCCCTTGCCGCATTGCGCCAGCGCGTGGCGCTGGTGTTCCAGGACCCCGACGACCAGCTTTTTGCCGGCACGCTGGCGCAGGATGTGTCGTTCGGTCCGCTCAACCTCGGTCTCGACGAAGCGGCAACGCGGGTCCGCGTCGCCGCTTCGCTGACCGCCATCGGTCTGGCCGACCGTGCCGACCTGCCGCTGCACATGCTCAGCCACGGTCAGCGCAAGCGGGCCGCCATCGCCGGGGCGCTCGCGCTGCAACCGGATTTGCTGGTGCTGGACGAGCCGACCGCCGGTCTCGATCCGGCCGGCGTGGCGCTGCTGCTCGACCATCTCGATGCGCTGCACGCCGGCGGCATGACGGTCGTGCTGTCCACCCATGACATCGCCCTGGCGCGGGACTGGGCCGACGAGGTCGCCCTCATGCACGACGGACGCATCGTCGCCGGTGGCTCCCCCGAATCGCTGCGCGACCATCCGTGCCTGCGTCCGGCGGTATTTCGCCGCAGCCGCATCAGCGAGGTTCCATGAAGGTGCTCGGCGTGCTCGGCACCGGATCGGGGGCCGGCAAAACCTGGATGACGGCGGCGCTGTGCGCCTGGCTGCGCGGCCAGGGCGTGCGGGTCGCGCCGTTCAAGGCGCAGAACATGTCCAACAACGCCTGGGTCACCCTCGACGGCGGCGAAATGTCGCGCGCCCAGGCGATGCAGGCCGAGGCGTGCGGCCTGCTGCCCACGGTGGAGATGAACCCGGTGCTGCTCAAGCCGAGCGGCGGCATGGGCGCGCAGGTGATCGTGCTCGGCCGTGCCGAGGGGCATTGCGGCGCGCGCGACTATTACCGCGAGGCCGAACGCCTCTGGCGCATCGTCGCCAACACGCTGGAGGACTGGCGGTCGCGCTGCGACGTCCTGGTGATGGAAGGCGCGGGCAGCCCGGTGGAGCTGAACCTGATGGCGCGCGACATCGCCAACCTGCGGCCGATCCGCCACGTCGATGGGCGCTGGTTGCTGGTGGGCGACATCGACCGCGGCGGCATCTTCGCCCAGCTGGCCGGCACCTGGGCGCTGCTGGCGGAGGAAGACCGGGCGCGCGGCCTCGGTGCCATCGTCAACCGCTTCCGCGGCGACGCCGCGCTGTTTCCCGATCCGCAATCCTGGCTCGCCCCGCATGCCCCCGGCTTTCGCGTGCTCGGCACCGTGCCGCTGCGCCGCGACCTGCAGCCCGAGGAGGAGGACGGATTCTCCCCGGCCGACCAGGACCGCGGCCAGGGCGATACGCTGGCCTGGGTGCGCACGCCGCACGCGGCGAATCTGACGGATTGCCAGCCCTGGTGGGACGATGCCGGCGTGCGCGTGCGCTGGACCGACGACCCCGACGTGCTGGCCCGCGCGCGGGCGATCGTGCTGCCTGGCTCGAAGAACACCATGGCCGATTTGCGCTGGTTGCGCGCCCAGGGACTCGACCGGGTGATCCGCGACGCCGCCGCTGCCGGCACGCTGGTGGTGGGCATCTGCGGCGGCTACCAGATGCTCGGCGAGCGGCTGCGCGATCCCGCCGGCCTGGCCGGCGATGCCGGTGAGGAGGCCGGGCTTGGCCTGCTGCCGGTCGCCACCGAGTTTCATGCCCGCAAGACCCTGCGCGCGACCGACGCCGAATGCGACGGCGAGCGCTGGTCCGCCTATGAAATCCACATGGGCGAAACCGTCGCCACCGGTCCCTGCGAGACGCTGCATCAGGTATGGAACGACGGCCGTCCCCGCCCCGAGGGAAGCCGCAGCGGCCGGGTCTGGGGCACCTACCTGCATGGCTGGTTCGAATCCCCCCGCCTGCGCGCGCGCCTTGCCGGCGCGGCGGGGTTTTCCGGCTATCGCCCGCACCCCGTGCCCTGGGCCGAGCAGCGCCGCGCGCTGTATGCGCAGATGGCCGCGCACGTCGCCGCGCACGTGGATCTCGATCCGGTGCGCCGGTATCTCGACCTTTGAACGATCGCAGCCCATGAGCGAGCTGATCTTCATCACCGGTCCGGTGCGCAGCGGCAAGAGCCGCCGCGCCGTGACGATCGCCCGCGCCTGGGGCGATGACGTGGTGTTCGTCGCCACCTACCGCGCCGATCCGGACGATGCGGAGATGGCTTCGCGCCTGCGCCGGCACCGCGCCGAACGGCCGGCCTGGCGCACGCTGGAAGCGCCGGCGGACGTCATCGCTGCCCTCGGCGCCCTCGATCCGCCGCCCGCCGGCGTGGTGCTGGATTGCCTGACGCTGTGGGCCAGCGACCGCTTCAACCGCGACGACGCCGCGGTGCTGGCGGAGTGGAGCGATCTGCTCGCGGCGTTCCGCGCCGCGCCCTGGCCGGTGGCCATCGTCGGCGACGAGATCGGCTGGGCGCCGGTGCCCGCCGACCCGGCGCTGCGGCGTTTCCGCGATCTGCTCGGGTGGCTCGGCCAGCGCACAGCCGAAGCCGCCACCGAAGCCTGGCTGCTGGTAGCCGGCTGTCCTGTGCGCCTGAAATGAGTTCCATTCCCATGACCGACACAACCCCGTGGCAGCCGCCGGCGATTCCGCCGCTGGTGCGCGACCTCACCGCCGCCTTGCAGGCGCGCATCGACAACAAGACCAAGCCGCCGGGGTCGCTGGGCCGGCTGGAGGAACTGGCGCTGCGGCTCGGCCTCATGCAGGGCACGACGCGGCCGGTGCTGACCGCCCCGGTGGTGCTGGTGTTCGCCGGTGACCACGGCTTTGCTGCCGCCGGGGTCAGCCCGTTCCCGCCGGAAGTGACGCCGCAGATGGTGGCCAATTTCCTCGCCGGCGGCGCCGGCATCAACGTATTCGCCAGGCTGGCCGGCCTGCCGGTGAAGGTGGTCGATGCCGGCGTCGCCGCCGAGCTGCCGCCGCACCCCGACCTCTACCGCCTGAAGGTCCGCGCCGGCACCCGCAATGCCCTGGACGAGCCCGCGCTCACGCCGGAGGAAGTGGCGCTCTGCCTCGATCGCGGCGCGCAGCTGGTGGCCGGGCTGGCGGCACAGGGGTGCAACGCGATCCTGCCCGGCGAGATGGGCATCGGCAATTCCTCGGCCGCCGCGCTGATCACCAGCGCCCTGCTCGATCTTCCGCTGGCTGATTGCGTCGGCGTCGGCGCCGGCCACGACGCGGCCGGGCTCGCCCGTAAGCGCGCCATCCTCGCCCGCGTGCAGGCCCGCCACCCGGATGCGCGCGGGCCGCTGGAGGCGCTGGCCGCGTTCGGCGGCTGCGAGATCGCCATGATGGCCGGTGCCATGCTGGAGGCGGCGTCGCGCCGCATGCTGGTGGTGGTGGACGGCATCATCGCCACCTCGGCCGTCCTGGTCGCCGCCCGGCTGGCGCCGGCCGTGCTCGACTACGCCGTGTTCGCGCATGTCTCCGGTGATGGCCCGCACCGCGCCGCCGTCGAGGCGCTGGGCGGCAAGCCGCTGCTCAATCTCGGCCTGCGCCTGGGCGAGGCCACCGGCGGCGCGCTCGCTTGGCCGCTGGTGCGCGCGGCCGCCGCGTTCCTCGAGGAGATGGCGACCTTCGAAACCGCCGGCGTCAGCGAACGGGCATGACCCTGGTCGTGCCGCAGGCCCGCGCGCTCCTGCTCCGGGAGGCGCGCGCCCTGTGGGTGGCGGTACTGTTCTTCACCCGCCTGCCGTTGCCCTCGTTGCTTGTGCTGACACCCGAGGACCAGCGCCGTGCCACCGCCTATTGGCCGCTGATCGGGGTGGTGGTCGGGGCCGTCATCGCTGGGGTCTGGGCGCTGGCGGCGTCCCGGCTACCGCCCGGCGTCGCGGTCGGGCTGGCGCTGGCCGCCGGCCTGCTGCTGACCGGCGCGCTGCACGAGGACGGCTTCGCCGATGTCTGCGACGGCTTCGGCGGCGGGGCCACGCGCGCGCGGGTGCTGGAAATCATGCGCGATTCCAGCATCGGCGCCTTCGGAGCGATCGGCATCGTGCTGTTGCTCGGGCTGAAATGGCAGGCCATGGCGGCGTTGCCGCCGGCGCTGCTGCCGGCAGCCATCATTGCCGCGCACGCGTTCAGCCGCGGGGCGGCGGTGGCGATGATGGTGGCGTTGCCCTATGCCCGCACCGATGCCAGCCGCGCCCGCCCGATGGTGGGTCCTCCCGGCGCGCGGCTGTTCGGCGTGGCCTTGACCGCGCTTATCCCGTTGCTGCTGCTGTCGCCGTCCGGCCAGCTCGCCGGTATGGCGGCGGTGGCGTGCGTCTGGGCGGTCTGCTTCCTGTGGTTCCGCCATCGCCTGGGCGGCTACACCGGCGACTGCCTGGGCGCGGTGCAGCAACTGGGAGAGACCGGACTCCTGCTGGCCGTGCTGGCCAACGCATGAGGCTGGTTCTGGTGCGCCACACGGCGGTCGCGGACGGGCAGGGCCTGTGCTACGGCCGCACCGACGTCGATCTGGCCGACAGCTTCCCCGCCGATGCGCAAGCGGTGCGTGCGGCCCTGCCGGCCGGGCCGTGGGCGCTCTACGCCAGTCCCGCGCGTCGCTGCCGTCGCCTGGCCGACTGGCTTGGAGGCACCGCCATCATCGACGCGCGGCTGCACGAGCTCGATTTCGGCGCCTGGGAAGGGCGCGCCTGGAACGACCTGCCACGCCCGGAACTCGACCGCTGGTGCGCCGATTTCGTGACCGTCCGGCCGCCCGGCGGCGAGAGCTTCGCCGAACTCACGGCCCGTGCCGTCGCCTTCGCCGCCGATGCGGCCAGCCGGCACGCCGGCGGCTGCGTGGTGGCCCTCACCCATGCCGGATTCATCCGCGCCCTGCTGGCCAGCCGCCGCGGCGTGCCCTGCGCCGATGTCTTCTCGATCGCCGTGCCGCTGGGCAGCGTGCACATCCTGGAGCCTGCCGGATGAACGCGTCGTCCCCATTGCGCCACCCTATCAGCATCGTCGGCGCCGGACCGGGCGACCCGGACCTGCTCACGCTGCGCGCCGCTGCCCGCATCGCGCAGGCCGACCTGGTGTTGCGCGACCTGCTGGTGCCCGACGCACTGCTCGCCGCCACCGCCACCCGCGCCGAGATCGTTGATGTCGGACGGCGTTGCGGCGCGGGCGAGAGCCAGCAGACCCGCCAGGCCCGCATCCACGCGATGATGCGGGCGGCTTGGTTGGCCGGGCGGCGGGTTGTGCGGCTCAAATCCGGCGATCCCCTGGTGTTCGGGCGCGCCGCCGAGGAGGCGCGCTATCTGCTCGACCACGCCATTCCGTTCGAGTTCGTGCCCGGCATCACCGCCGGCATCGCCGCGGCGAACCTCGCCCAGGTGCCGCTGACCGAGCGCCATCGCGTTCCTACGGTGTTGTTTTGCGCCGGCCAAGGTGCGGACGGCGAGGCAGTGGCGGTGGACACCTGGGCGGCGCTGCTGCGCGATGGCGGAACGCTGGTACTCTACATGGGGTTGGCGGCGCTGGCACGGATCGGGCCGCTCTTGCGGGCCGCCGTGCCTGCCCGAACCATCCACGTCGTCGCGGTCGCCCAGGCGAGCGGTCCGGGGCAACGGCAGGTGACAGCAAGGCTGGACGAGATCGAGGCGGTACTTGCTGCCGACCCGCTGCCCCAACCTGTGGTCTTCATCCTCGGACGTCACGCGCAACCGTTCGCCGCATCTTCGCTTGTTGAGACCGTCCAGCAACTGGGGGGTACCCTGGCCCATCATTCCGACAAGCCGGGCAGGCAAGACCAAGGGAAGCGCGGATGACTGGGGCCGCGGCGGCGGGCCGGCTTTGTTATCCACCACGTTCTGGACGGTCTCCGCTACCCACGTCCGGCCTTATCAGCTGGCATATCGTCGTGTTGCGCCTGGGGAGCTTCCAACAGAACACGCGCGGCGCGCCAGGCAGCGCTGCGTTCCTACTTACTCAGCGAGCCCTGCCGCGCCGCGTCCTGCTTGAGCGCGAAGCGGCTGGCATCCTCGGCCAGACGCTCCATGAGCGCGGCCTGCCGGCGCAGCAGCGACGCTACCGCCGTTGAGTCTGTCAGCACCGCAACGAGCCGCCGCATGTGCGGGAGGCAAGTGGCCGAACGCGCATGCACAACAGTCGGGCCATCGCGCCGCACCATGGCCGCGAGGTGTTCGAGGGCGTCCGTCTCCGCACGCTGCGCAGCGGCACAGGCCGGACATCGCGTGCCGCCCGGCAGCAGCTGGCCGAGCAGGTCCGCCGCCTGCCCTGGTGGCGGCTTGGATGCGGCAATACGGCGCAAGGCTGCTGCCTGGTGCAGCAGCACCGGCGCCAGGGCCGTAGCGGCTTCACGGCCGGCCGCAATGCTCTCGAACTGCTGCGCATGCGGCCGGCAGAAACCGCCGCGTGCCGCCAGATCGGCACGGGCCTGTGGGCTGCCGTAGAGCTCCGCCTGAGCACGGGTGAAAAACTGCAACATGGCATCGGCAAAGCCGGCGCACACTTCGCAGCCGGAAAGCAGCGCCGGCAGCGGCGGTTCCCTCGCCATCGCCACGATCGGTCCCGTAACATCCAACCCGCTCACCCGTGCCCGCAGCCCGGCCAGGCGGTCGGTCATGACCTCGGCCCCCGAGACAGGCAGCAGCGCCGCAATCCGCTCGCACATGCCCAGCAGAAAAGCGCGACGCTGGTCGTGGACCAGAAATTCAACGACAACGGAAACAGCCGCAACTGCGCCCCGGCCCCCAGCCGCGCTGCCTCGCCGCGCACATACGCCAGCGCCTGCACGCGCGCCGGCGCGTCCACCATATCCCGCTTGTTCAGCACCACGAACAAAGGCCGCCCGGCCGCCCCCGCCCAGGCCAGCACACCGGCCTCCTCTTCCGACAGCGGACTGTCATGGCTGGTCACGAGAATGAACGCGTCGGCTTCCGGCAGGAAGGACTGGGTGGTCCTGGTGTTGGCGGCAATCGACGAGCCGATGCCCGGCGTATCGATGAAGGTGAAGCCGCGCCGCAGGAACTCGGCCGGCAACTGCACTTCCGCAACGGTGATGCCGCGATGGTTGCCGGGATTGCCTTGTTCGGTGATGTGGGCGGCCAACTCCGACAAGGGAATGTCCATGAACAGGCTGGTGCCCTGGTAGTGCAGCACCGCCTTCGCCTCGCTGCCGTAGGTCACCTGGGTGATCACCGACGTGAGCGGCACCACCCCCGTGGGCAGCCGGTCCATGCCCAGGATGGCGTTCATGAGCGACGTCTTGCCGCGGCTGAACCGGCCGACCAAAGTAATGTTGAAGCGGTCTTCGGCCAGCCGTGCAAACAGGCCGCGCCACATGGCGGACTGCTCTACGGTCGGGCGCGGTGTCAGGCGGACGAGTTCGCGCAGGATGGAAGAAAGTTCGAATTTCCGCTCTTCGTACGATTTCAGATCCATGGCGCTACTCGCTGGCCTGCTTGCGCGCCGATGCGTCCGTAGTGGACAGCGCTGTCGCCTGCTCATCGATCCGGCCTTATGTAGCAGCCGCCACCCACCTAATCTTGTCAACGAAATTAATAGGTTGTACTATTCCCCTGCCTGTGCCAGGAAGGACGCCGAGTTGGTTCGCTCGGCGGGGTCATCATGGCGCAACACTTTCTGCTTTCTGCGGCAGCACGCTCGCTCAGCGCCGCCAAGGTCATGCGGATGTCGGACCACG